>JBPYES010000261.1:0-10371 GCA_051984825.1 Jatrophihabitantaceae bacterium | reverse complement strand
GACGATCACGCTCACGTCGGCGGATCCGCCGCCGGACAGGTTCAGCGCGGTGGGATCGGTGCGCAGGGACGCCCGCGTGCTCGGCGGGAACGTGACAGGTCCTGGCGCAAACGACGGAGTGCCGTCGCCGGCCCCGGTGCCCCAACTGTGGTCAGGCTGGCCGGCGAGCGCGAAGTTGAGGACGGTGGCGCCGGACGTCGGCAACATCAGCCACGTGTGCGTGGTCGCCTTGCCATTGACGCTCAGCGCGTGCACGTACGGCATGGCGTCGCCGGCACCAGGTGCGTTGATCACGACCTTGCGCCCGGGGCCGCCGTCGATCACGGCGTGCGAGAAGAGCGGCGAATTCACCGACAGCAACGGCGTACCGGCCACCTGCGGGTACACGCCCAGCGACGCCCACACGTACCACGACGACATCGCACCCAGGTCGTCATTGCCCGGCTCGCCGCCGGGGGTCGGCGTGTACAGCTCGGACTGGATGCGACGCACCGTGGCCTGTGTCTCCCACGGCGCACCGGCGCTGTTGTACACCCAGGGTGTCGCGAACGTCGGCTCGTTGCCCTGCCAGTGATACGGCTCGTTCGGCCCTGCGTTGAGCTGGGTGAAGTAGGTGTCCAGCCGGTCCCGGACAGCCGCCGCACCGCCGATGCCGTTGATCAGCGCGGGAAGGTTCTGCGGAACCATCCAGGTGTACTGCGCGGTGTTGCCCTCCTGGAAGCCGCTCTGCCCGAATCCGTTGGTGATCAGCAGCGGGTCGCCGGACGGGAATGCGCCATCCGCGTCGCGCGGCTGGATGTAGCCCGTCGACGTGTTGAAGATGTTCGCCCAGTTCTGCGACCGGGTGGCGAAGCGAGCCGCCACGTCGTCGCGTCCGACCGCCTGCGCCAGGCGCGAGACCGACAGGTCGGCCAGCGCATATTCCTCCGTCTCGGACGCCCCGTTCGGAACTGGGGAGATCGACGTGGCGCGCACGTTCGGCACATAGCCCTTGGCGATGTAGTCGGCGCCAGAAGGCCGTTCGACGTACCAGCCCTGGGCGGGCGGACCGCTGGCCTCGGCGCCGTGCACCATCTCGTCCACCGCGTGGGCAGCGTCGAAGTCACGCGCACCGAACGCGTACGCCCCGCCGATGATGGCGTCTGCGGCGTCGCCGTTCATCACGCCGCTCTCGCCGTTGGCCACCGGCCACTTCGGCAAGAAGCCCATCTGGTCACCGTCACGCAGCAGCGACGACACCATGTCGCTCGCCTGTTGCGGAGCAATCAGCGCCAGCAACGGGATCTGCGAGCGGTAGATGTCCCAGCCGGAGAAGTACGCGTACTGGTGGTGGCCCTTCGGCACGGTGTGGATCGCGTTGTCGAAGCCGATGTAACGCCCGTCGGCGTCGTCGAACAGGCTCGGGTGCAGCGTGGCGTGATAGAGCGCCGTGTAGAACGACGTGCGCTCCGCACTGGTGCCACCGGTGACCGCGATCTTGCCGAGCTGCGCATTCCAGGCCTGGTGAGCAGCACGCGCCGCCCCGGCGAACGTGGTCGTCTCCGCGACCCGGTTGGCCCGCGCGCCGTCCTCGCTGACGTACGACACGCCGACCTGCATGCCGACCGTATGCGCCGACCGGGTATCGAACGTGACGTACCCGCCGGCGACCACTGAGTCCGGCGCGGTGGCCCCGGTCTGCTCGCTAGCCGGCGTCTCGCCCGGCTTGCCTGGATGCACCTGCGGATGGCCGTGGGCGGTCAGCGACGTGCGCCCGGCCTGCACGGTGGCGGTGGCGGCGGTTGCGCCGGTGCCGCCCCACGTGCCACTGGAGGTGAACGCCCGGTCGAATTTCGCGTCGAAGTACACCGTGTAGGAGTCGGGCTGGCCGCAGAAGTGGCCGTTGGTGACCGATCCGGCGATCTCATTCGCGCCGACGGTGTGGAACGTCGCGCCCGACGGCGCGCCTTGGCTGCCGCTCACCTTGACGAGCAGTTGCGCCTGATCCGTAGCCGGGTAGGTCATCGTGGCGAGGCCGGTTCGCGCAGTCGCGCTCAACTGCGTCTGGACGCCTCCTGCGGTAACCGAGTAGCGCCCGGCACTCGCCTGCTCGGCGTCGTGCGAGAACGGCGCGCTGGCACCGGCCGGGTCCGCGGGCACCGCGCCGACAAGCGGCAGGAACGGGATGTCGCCGGTGATGTTGCAGCCGACGCCGGATAGATGCGTCAGGCTGTACCCGGTGATCGCCGTGTCGTCGTAGAAGTAGCCGCCGCCGGAAGGACGGCTGGGCGTGTCCGGGCTGAACTGCACCATGCCGAACGGCACAGTGGCGCCGGGGAAGGCGTCGACGTTGCCGACGTGAGCACCGCCGCTACCGGTGCCGACAAGGGGGTCGACGTACGACGCCGGATCGCCCGCGCCGCCCGGGCTGCTCGCCGGCGCCGCACCTGCGGGAATGCCTGACAACGAAGTCACAACAACTGCCAGTACCGCGCCGGCGATGCTCGCCCGCCGGGCCGCGTGGGTACGTTTCGCCATCGGCTTTCCCCATTCATTCATGGACAATTGCTGCCAAAATTCGGGTCGCCTAGTACACCCAAACGCGCGGGCAGTCTTGCTGAGCAGGGCAACCCTGTCAACCGCGACTGATGCCGTGGGTTGCCGCCTCCAGTCATCGTTGTCATACTTTGCGATCGGTGTCCGCATCACGGTCATGCGATCGGTACCGCCCGCTCCAACCCCAAGGAGTGTCTGACATGAAACGTGCCCTGCTTGCCGTGGCCGCCCTCGTCGTCGCCCTGGTCACGCCATCCGTCGCCAGTGCCGCGTCATTCGTCGAGCCATATACCGACAACCCGGTCACCGCCGAGCCACCCGTTTCGCGGCCGGCAGGACCACATTGCACGGTCACCCTCGCCGACCACTTCATGTCCAATGCCCCTGACGGCTCGCCGCAGAACTTCTCGGGCACGCTCACCCCACCGGCCGGTTGCCCCGGCCAGTGGGCGAAGGTTGTCATGGACTACACCGTGACCGTCAGCGGCCGCCAGTTCGACCGGTTCGGCGACGTGAACATCGGCGGCACCGAGGTGTACTGGGGGACGACGGAGGAGCCTTCCGGCGCAACGCCGATCACGTACACGGTGTCGAAGGACCTCACCGAATACAGCGCGCTGTTGCACAGCCCGCAGCCGTTCCGCGGCGGAATCATCAACTACACCAGCGATGTCTACACCGGCGTCTACGACCAGACAGTGACGCTCACGTACTACTCCGGACGCGCGCCGGCAGGCGTCCCGGATGCGGTGGTCGGCTTCCCCGCGCAGGACGCGCCGGCCGACTTCACGCTGGCCGATCTACCACGCAACATCACCCGCGCTGAGCTGGAAATAACGCTCGAGGGACACGGCTGCGACGAGCAGTGGTTCTCGGACGTTCCGGCCGACGTGTCCGCGAAGTACCCGAGCGCCGGCCTGTGCACACATGGGCCCTACCGGGAGGCCGACATCTCGTTGGACAACCAGCCCGTCGCCGCCGTGCACACGTTCCCGCACATCTACACGGGCGGCATCGTCCCGACGCTGTGGCGGCCGATTCCGGCCATCCACACGTTCAGCCTCTACGCCGAGCACATCGACATCACGCCGTTCGCCGGGCTGCTCGTCGACGGCGGCACGCATCAGCTGACCGCCAGCGTCCAGAACGCCGGCGACGAGTGGACGGTCGTCGCGACCCTGCTCCTCTACACCGATCGTCACGCGGCGCAGACCCATGGCGCCCTCACCACCGACAACGTCGCCCCGACGGCCACCGAGCACACAACTGAGACGCCCGTCGGTACCAGCGATACCCGCGTCGTCGACTCCACATCCCGGAACGATGTAACGGCAGGCTGGCTGGATACCTCGGCCGGACGTGTCTACACCCGCGTCGTCCGTACCATGGCGTATGGAAACGACGACACCGTAACGGACAACGGCTTCGCGCAACGCCTCGTGCAGAGCGACACGGGCGTCCAGACCTCGACGTCCACTCGCGACGGTCAGGTGGTGTCCGGGACCCGGCACACGTACGACTACCCACTCACCGTCGACTACACGATCGGCAGCTTCGTCGACGGCAATAACTATTCGTTGAGCGGCAAGGTCGACATGACACAGACGCTGTCGGACGCGATCACCTCAGAGGACGGCTGGCAGCCGGCGAGCCACTCGACCGAATACGTCGACTCCTACGGCATCCTCACCCGCACCAACGGCGCAGTCACCGAGTCCGACGGGAATTCCACGTCCCGTTACGCCGGCGACAACGACCTGGGCAGGCGATACGTCCACTACCTGGCCAGTGATCATGGGCTGATCACCAAGGACGTCACCCAGTAGCCGATTCGGTCGTCATTCGGGACAGCCAAGCGCGCACGACTGCGCGGAAGCGGAGCGGTTGCTCGAAGGGCAGGTAGTGCCCGGCGTTGCTCAACGCGTGGTAGTCGCCATTGGGGTAGCTGGAGAGCGTGCCGACAAGGTCGAGGTAGCCGGCAATGCGGTCTTGGGTGCCGGCGACAAGAGTGGTCGCTCCGGCGTACCCCCGGATCGCGTCCTCGTCGGACAACCGGTACCCAGTCGCGCGAAGGTTGTCGAGGTACTCGTCCGTGGCGGTGCTGCCGGCGACCGCATCGAAGACGCGACGCGCCACCTCGGGCGTCTGCGCGCCGATGGCGTGCGCAAAGTGCTGGTGCCACTTCTCCGGGATGCCGTCGAGCCAGCCTGGCTGTGGCGCGGACGCGACCAGCCCTGCGAGGTTTCGTTCAGCGGGCATGATCTTCACTCCGGCGCACACGAGCAGCAGACCGGCGATGCGGCGATTGGCCCGGCGGGCGAGTGCCGCGGCTAGGTAGCCGCCGTACGAACACCCGGCCAGTGCATGCGGTGCGTTGCCGACCAGCTCATCAACGGTGTCGGCGACTGTGTCGAGCACGGCGTCGGACGTGGCCGCCACTGGCGGTGAGTTGCCGGTGCCGGGCAGGTCCAGGTAGAAGCGTTGCCAGCCGGATGTTTCCGAGAACACCGGCTCGAATGCCTTTGCGGTGACGGTGCCGTCCAGGCCGAACCAGGGAAGCAGCACGACCGGGCGCCCCGCGCCGTACGAGCGAACTGACAACACCATATGGACTCACGCAGCCAGCTGCACCTGAGCGTCGGCCGCGTAGTGGAGCAGGAAGTTGAATTCGGTGACGGCGATGGCGACGTCTTGCTGACCGAGCGTCACCTCGCGGACATGCAACGGCCAGTCGAGCTGCTGCACGACATCGCCGGGGTGCAGGTCGCAAGCCTTGACCTGCCATTCCGGTTTAACGGTTCCGTTCATGGCTTCCTCCTTGGAAGCGTGCTCCGGTCAGCGGTGGAAGCGCCGCCGGGCGGCCTTGGTCTTGCGGTTCAGACGGCTGCGCCGAAACTCGGTGGCGTCGGCGATCAGCTGCCGGTGGTGCTCGGTGGCGACTGCTGCGTTCAGGTAGCTGTCCATCTCTTCCTCACTTCTCGGGTTGATGTCCACAAGATTCGGCGTAAGGCCGGTGCTGCCGCATCGGGAAGCTCGCCTAGATCCGGGTGGGTCTTGCCTCAGATCCCGTCCAGCCCAGAGATTCCGGGGCTCTAAGGGCCTTAGGCGCTGCCTGAATCACGTGCTCCACGTCCTTACGCCGTCCCTTCACGACAGTTAGGACGACGCCCGGCGCACAAATTCATCGCACGAGCGCGCGACCAGGGCTAGCCTGCGACCATGGCTGCGCTTGGCCTGGATGACGCCGCTGAGATGAGCGAGGCCGAGCGGATTCTTCGCAGTACGCACCAGGTCTTGCTCGTGGATTGGCCGTCGAGGGACGTCCCGCAGGCACTGGCCGAAGCGGGCTACGCGGTTGTCGTCAAGGGTGGTCCGGCGCCGGATGCGTACTCCGGTTGGTATCTCGCGGACGGCGAGGTACGACGAGGCGATCTTGACAGACCCTTCGATCACGCCGATCTCGTTTACGCGCACCGCCCTCTCGATGAGTTGCCCGGCATCGTGGAGACGGCGCGGCGACTCGGCGCGACCGCCGTATGGCGTCAGTCCGGGCTGGACCGCGCCGGGAGCAGGGACCCGGTCGGATGCTGGCTGCCGGCGACCGAGTCGCAGCAGGGGCGGCGACTCGTGGAGTCCGCCGGGATGGACTACATCGACGACGTCTACATCGTCGATGCGGTGCGCGCGCTCGCCCCGGATTCCTGATCCGCCGCAGGCGCACTCACCCGCTGAGCGCCGCGACCGAGGCGGATTCTCGGATCGCCTCGATGAGCGCGGTACTCGCCGGCGGGTCGGGCGGGTCGCCGTAGGTGACCGCGTAGATCTGTCTCGGGAAATCGGGCAGCTCGGTGATCTGGACACCCGGGCTGCGATGTGCCGACAGCGCCAGGCCCGGCAGTGTGGTGACGCCCATCCCAGCGGCCACGAGCGCTTGCATGACGACCATGTCGTCGCTCACGAACGCGATCCGGGGCGTGAAGCCGGCCCGGCGGCACACGGCGACGAGCTCCGCCTGGCACCTCTCGCAACCGCCGATCCACGCGGAGTCGCGGTAGTTCGTGACGCTGTCGTCGGACCGCTGGCTCACAAGATAGAGGGGATCGTCGCTCACATGGACGAGCCGAAAGTCCTCCTCCTCGACGGGCGTGTCGGCATACCGGAAGATCAGCGCAACGTCGATCGTCCCTTGCCGCAGGAGTCGCAACGCCTCGACCGGGTGGACGTCGATCAAGCTCAGCTCAATGCCCGGATACCTCCGGGCCAAAGCGGCAGCCGCCTCCGGCACGATCGTGCTCAGCGCGGACTGGTAGCCCGCCAGGCGTACCCGTCCGGCTTGCAACCCGACCTGGGCTGCCAGCTCGTTCGACGCCGAATCGACCCGTCCGATGATCTCGGTGGCGCGATTGGCCAGTAGTACGCCTTCCGGGGTCAGCCGGATCCCCCGTCCGACGCGCTGGACGAGCCGGGCGCCTGTCGCCGCCTCCAGCCGAGCCAGGTGATGGCTCACCGACGGCTGTGAGTAGTGCAGCTCCTTCGCCGCCTCGGTAACCGATCCGGTGCGTGCGACCGCTGCCAGCACCCTCAGGTGAACCAGATTGAGCACCCATCGAGGATATGGATACGACCCACGGATTCTTAATAACGGATGTCATGAGTTCGTGCGCCCACTGCCGTAGGCTCCTACCCGTTTGCCCCTAGATACCCGGGCGTTCGTTGCCATAAGCCCGGCGTTATCTGACGGGCACAGTTCGTAATGTCCAACTGCACTACGTGCGCAAGACCGAACTGGAAACAGAGACGAATGTCTCACTTCCGGGGGGCCGGTTGTCCTCGCAACCGTAGCTCGGCAATCCTGGTCCGGCATCGCGCGGACTGTGTGATGCGGCGCCGGTCCGCCAAACCCCGTCCACCGGCTGTCTATTTCGAGTTTGCCTTCTAGGACGGGGGCGGGGGACCCACCCGCAGTTGGGGGTCTCCGGGTCGCGCGCGCAGCGCGAACCCCGGTGGGGTGAAGCCGTACTTGTGCGGCCGGGCACCGATCGCCCGAACCCGAAAGCTAACTTCGCAGGCGGCGGATCGGAGGTTCGTCATGCCCCGTGCCCGCTACAAGGGCCAACATCGCGCGCCCAGCACTACGGGCCGCGTTGTCCGCGGAGCCGCAGTAAGCGTCGGAGCAGCCGCTACTGTGGCCACCGCACTCGCCAACACCAACGCCGCGAGCGCGTCGCCCGGACACGACTGGTCCGGTGTCGCGCAGTGTGAGTCGAGCGGCAACTGGCACATCAACACCGGCAACGGCTTCTACGGTGGTCTGCAGTTCACGCAGAGCACCTGGGACGCCTACGGTGGCCAGTCATTCGCCTCACGTGCTGATCTGGCCAGCCAGTCCGCCCAGATCAGCGTCGCCGAGCGCGTCCTGTCCGGCCAGGGCGTCGGCGCGTGGCCGGTCTGTGGCCAATACCTCTCCGGTGGCTCCACGCCGACCGACACGTCGCCGGCGGTCGACAGCACGCCGTCTTCCCCGCAGCCGTCCACCTCGGGCGGCAGCGACACCGCCGCTCCGCAGGCGTCGGGCGGCAGCTACGTGATCCAGTCCGGCGACACCCTGTCGCGGATCGCGTCGTCTCATGACGTGTCCGGCGGCTGGCGCACCCTCGCCGAGCTGAACAGCGGCGAGATCAGCAACCCGGACCTGATCTACCCCGGCCAGAGCATCAAGCTCTGACGGGTCGCAAGACTCGCCGCCCGGCTCCGATCACGGCACCCCCTCCCGCCCCGTGGTCGGGGCCGGCGGCGACCAATGACCTTGCCGTCCGATCTCCCGGACGAGGACCGGCGCCCGGCGTAGCGTCGGTGAATGGCCCCGAGCGAGGCGACCGCGGCCCGGCCCAACGGGCCGTTGCGCCGGTACGTCCGTGCACACCACGGCTATCGGCAGCGCGGGCTGGAGCCGGGGCAGCATCTCGGGATGCCATCGCCGTACTTGACGGTGATCTTCACGCTGGACGAGCCGCTCGAGGTCGCCCGGCATCCAGATCCGCGGCAGCGCTCGGAGACATACTCCGCGCTGATCGGCGGCCTGCACACCTCCCCCGCGCTCGTGGTCCACGACGGCGCGCAGTCGGGCATCCAGCTGCAGATGAGTCCGCTGGCGGCGCGCCCGCTGATCGGCGTTCCCGCCGGCGAGCTGGCGTCATTGGATGTCCCGGCCGAGGCGCTCCTGGGACCACGTGCCACGGAGGTATACGAGCGGGTACGAGCCGCCGGCGACTGGGCCGCCCGATTCGCCGTCCTCGACCAGCTGCTGGGCGCGGGGTTGGACGCTGATCGCGGCGTGCCGGGCGAGGTCGCCCGGGCGTGGTCGCTGCTGTTGCGAACCGGCGGGACCATGCCGATTCGCGACGTCGCGCGCGATGTCGGCTGGAGTGAGCGGCACCTCGGCACGCAGTTCCTACGTGAGATCGGGTTGCGCCCCAAGACGGCGGCGCGGGTCGTCCGGTTCGACCGCGCCCGCCGCGTACTCCAACGCAACGTTGGCGCCGGACGCCCGAACGTTGCGGGGGTCGCGGCTGAATGCGGCTACTTCGACCAGGCGCATCTCGTTCGCGACTGGCAGCAGTTCACCGGCCTGGCCCCGACCGAGTGGATCGCTCACGAGTTCCGGAATTTCCAAGTCATGTCGGGCGAGCATCCAGCACGCTGGACGGCATGAGCGATACGACACCACCACCCCAGGTGTGGCCCACTCTGCGCGCGAACGACGCCCGCGGACTGATCCGATTCCTGGTCGACGTGGTCGGATTCGAGGAGACCGTCGTCTACGGCGAGGGCGAGGTCGTGCATCACGCCCAGCTTTCCTGGCCACTCGGCGGCGGCGTCATGCTGGGCTCGGTGCGCAACGACCCGGACGACCGCTGGTCCATCCAGCCCGGAACGGTCGGCTGCTACGTCGTGCTCGACGATCCCGACGCCCTGTTCGCGCGCGTGAGCGCCGGCGGTGCCGAGATCATCGACGAACTCCACGACACCGATTACGGCTCCCGCGATTTCGCGATCCGCGACCCTGAGGGCAACCGCTGGTCTTTCGGGACGTACCGTGGCGAACCACGAAAGAGTCGATAAGACCTCGGTGTTCGCGCCGGCGCCGGTCCTAGCCGAAGTGACGGGTGAAGAACTGCACCGTGCTGTCCATCTCGAAGGCCGGGACGTCCCCGTGCTTGCCGGGGTTGGCATGCATCGTCTTCTCGGCTGAGGCGAAGGCCTCGAACAACGCCAACCCCTGGGCCCGCGGAATCCGCTCGTCGTCCCACTGCATCAGGAACTCGACCGGGACGGTGATCCGCGCCGCGGCCTCGGCCGATGCCAGCGCCCCGCCCAAACCCAGCACCGCCGCGTGCACGCGGGGCTCCGCAGCAACGAACGGCACGCCGAGTCCACAGCCCAGCGACACACCCCAGTAGCCCACCGGGCCGGCGCCGACGTGATCGAGCTCCTGGGCCGCGTCCAGGACGGCTCGCCATTCCGGAACGGTCTGGCGAGCGACGAGCGCGTGGAAGGCGGCGAGCAGCGGAGCCACGTCCTCGCCGGCCGCCACCCGAGCCTGGTTCTCGCCAGCGATTCGGTCGTACTCCTCAACCTTCGGCCGGTCGCCGTGTGCGGGTACGTCGACCGCCACGGCCGCGAAGCCACACTCTGCGACGAAGCGGTGGGCGCGGGCCACGATGCCGGGGGCCTTCTTGTGGTGCCCGCCGCCGTGCCCCATCAGGATCAGGGGACGAGAACCAGCGGCACCAGCCGGCGTCCACAGCACGCCGGGAATCTCACCGAGGGTGAACA
>JBPYES010000260.1:0-2456 GCA_051984825.1 Jatrophihabitantaceae bacterium | reverse complement strand
GGCGACTGCGGGCCGATCGTCGTCCGCGAACGGGCGAACGTGCAGGACGGTGCCGTCGTGCACTGCCCGCCCGGCGTCACGACCGAGATCGGCCCAGGTGTCACCGTGGCCCACCAATGCGTGGTGCACGGCGCTGTGCTCGAGGAGGAATGCCTCGTCGGCAACGGGGCGATCGTCCTGGACGGCGCCCGCATCGGGCCGCGCGCAATGGTTGCCGCACACGCGCTCGTCACGCCCGGCACGCAGATTCCCGGCGGTGTGCTGGCATTGGGCGCACCGGCGATCGTCAAGGGACCGCTCTCCGGACCGGCGGCCGGCTGGGTCAGCGACAATCCGGCCTACTACGCCGAACTGGCGCAGCGGCACCGCCGCGGGCTCGCCGTGGTGGAGTAAGCGATGCCGGGCGTGGAGTTCTCCGACAGCACGACAGACGTCGACTGGGCGGCGTTGCGGGCCGCGCTCGTCGCCGACTCGTTCGACAACGGGCGAACTCCGGAGGAATACCGGATCTCCCACGAGCGGTCGCATGCTGTCGTATTCGCGCGCAGCGACGGCACGTTCGTGGGCAACGGCCGCATACTCAGCGACGGCGTGTGCAACGCCTACATCGTCGACATCTGGACGGCAACGCCGTATCGCCGTGCCGGTATCGGCGGCGAGATCGTGCGGCGGTTGCTGGCCACCGTGCCCGGGCAGCACGTCGGCCTGTTCACCGACGATATGCAGGCGTTCTACCGGACCCTGGGCTTCGAAGTGCAGCGGGACGGGATGAGCATCGTCGTCGGGTCCTGGCTGAACCGCGCGACCTCCTAGGAGGGCACTGAACAGTGCGCTGCTCTGCTGCGCGGCGCCCCGGCACACGATCTGCGGCGTTCTCGTCGTCGCCTGTAGCAGCTGCTACAGGCTCCTCCTCGGCCTTGCACCTCGCGCACCTGACCGCCGCTCGCGACGAGCGGCACTGTTCAGCGACCTCCTAGGATTGCCGGATGATCCACCGTGCCAAGACCCGCGCCGTCGAGACGTCCGGCGGCGGACGTATCGCCACCACCGTGCTCCCTGGGGGCGTTCGGGTCGTCACCGAGGCGATGCCCGGCGTACGCAGCGTCAGCTTCGGGGTGTGGGTACCGGTCGGCAGCCGGGACGAGTCACTCGCGATCGCGGGCACCAGCCACTTCTTGGAACATTTGCTCTTCAAGGGCACGACGACTCGCTCCGCGCTGGACATCGCCAAGGCGATGGATGCTGTCGGCGGCGAGTTCAATGCGTTCACCGAGAAGGAGCACACCTGCTTCTATGCGACCGTGCTCGATCGTGACTTGCCGCTCGCGATCGACATCGTCACCGATGTGGTGCTCAACGCGACGATCACCGTGCAGAACATCGACGTCGAGCGCAACGTTGTCCTCGAAGAGATCGCAATGCGCGACGACGACCCGGCTGACCTGGTGCATGACGAGTTCGCGGCGGCGCTGTTCGGCGACACGCCGCTAGGGCGGTCCATCCTCGGCACCATCGACTCGATCAGCGCGCTGACTCGGCGGCAGATCGCCGGCTACTACCGGCGCCGCTACCGCCCCGAGGGCATGGTGGTATCCGCCGCGGGCAACGTCGATCACGCCGCGGTGGTTCGGCAGGTGCGGAGGGCCTTCGAGCAGCATGTCGACGCCACGGCCGACCCGGTGCCGCCACGGTCAGGGCGGGCCAGGGCGATCGCTCCGGTGGAACCGGTCCGCGTGGTCTCGGACGAGACCGAGCAGGCCAACGTCGTCGTGGGGATGTACTCGGTGTCCCGGCACGATGAGCGACGCTGGGCTCTGGGCGTGCTGTCGGCGGCGCTCGGCGGCGGAATGAGCTCGCGGCTGTTCCAGAGCATCCGTGAGGTGCGTGGGCTGGCGTACTCGGTTTACACGTTCGGCGGCAGCTACGCGGACACCGGGCTGTTCGGCGTCTACGCGGGATGCCAGCCCGGCAAGGCGGACGAAGTGCTCGACCTGATCGGCAGCGAACTCGACCGGGTCGCCGAGGGCGGGATCACGGAGGCCGAGGTACGTCGTGGCAAGGGCCAGATGTCGGGCGGCATCGTGCTCGGCCTGGAAGACTCCGCATCGCGCATGACCCGCATCGGCAAGAGCGAGCTGGTCTACGGCGACATCCTGGCCGTCGACGAGGTGCTGGGCCGCGTCGACTCGGTGACCCGCAAGGACGTGATCGAGGTCGCCCGGTACCTTCTGCACCAACCCCGCTGCCTTACGGTGGTGGGCCCGTTCGACGAGCATGCATTCGATGGGGCCGTCGCATGAGCGAGCGCGCTGAACCCATTCGGGTCGGTGTGCTCGGGGCACGTGGGCGCATGGGCCAACAGGTGTGCCAGGCGGTCGTCGAGGCCGAGGACATGGACCTGGTGGCAGCCGTCGACGCCGGCGACTGGCTGTTCAGCGTCGCTGACGGCGGCGCCC
>JBPYES010000259.1:0-4921 GCA_051984825.1 Jatrophihabitantaceae bacterium | reverse complement strand
ATGGGGGGTCGTCCAACCGGCCAGGACACCGGGTTTTGGTCCCGGGAATCGGGGTTCGAGTCCTCGCCCCCCAGCTTCCGCCCGACGCTCACGGCGCGCGCCGCTCACACGTGGGCGGGCACGTCGTCGACGCGCTACTGGCCCGTCGGAAGCTGGCGGAAGCTGTTGGGGGTCCCGACCGCGCCGCCCCAACCGACGGCGAGCTGGAAGCCCCGGATGTCATAGACGAAGTTCGTCGTCGTGTTGTTGCCGTTGCCGCTGCTGCCGAAGCAGACGGTGCCGGCGCCGTCGACGAGGATCGCTCCCTGGATCTCCGCGTTGCCCGCCACGGTGATGACGTCGTTGCCCTTGCACGGCGTCCCGGAGGCGTTCTGGGCGTTGGCGGCGTAGACGACGCCGTAGTACGTCAGCGTTCCGTCGAGCGTCAGGCTGCCGTTGTTGATGACGAGGAATCCCGGAGAGGCCGAGGAGTTGACGGTGCCGTTGGCCTTGAAGGCCATCGTGCATGGACCCTCGATGAAGGCCGGGCCGCCAGCGAGCTGGGAGGAACTCGTGGGGCAGCTACCGGTCGGCCAGTAGGTGTTCTTGTTGATCGCCTGCTGGCGCAGCGCGTTGATCTGGGACTGGGTCAGCGTCGGCGATGCCGTCGGGGCGGAAGTCGTCGTGTCCTGCACGACCTGGCCGATCTGATTCTTCTGGGCGGGCTGGTAGCTCTTGCACTGGGCGATCGTCAGCGACGTGCAGCGCATGCTCATGTCCCCGGCCGTACCGGACGGGTTGGCGACGGCGGGCGCGGGC
Source organism: Jatrophihabitantaceae bacterium (assembly GCA_051984825.1). Lineage (GTDB taxonomy): Bacteria > Actinomycetota > Actinomycetes > Mycobacteriales > Jatrophihabitantaceae > DASXRA01. Next base: position 4,123 of record JBPYES010000259.1, on the reverse strand, counting down.
TGGGCGTAGGTGCCGAGCGTGTCGATGATGATCTTGTTGCCGTTGTTCGCGGTGCCGAAGCCGTTGGCGGCAACGGCCTTCTGGGGAAGGCTGATCTGGACGAACTGGGCGGAGACCTTGGCCGTGACCACGGCCGTGCGGCAGCCGACGACGCCGACAGCACGGACCCAGACGGCGCCGTCCGGGTTGCCGGTCGGACCGGAGGCGTCATACGACGGCTGAGTCTTGTCCACCGATGAGTTGAAGACCTGGTCGGTGCCGCTGCCGTCGTCACGCACGTACGTCGTCCACGGCGTGCTCAGCGAGGAACCCCAGACGTCCTTCGGCGTGTTGGCCGGGCACCCCGCCGAGCCGCCCGACGGAAGGTTGGGCTGGAGCGTCGTGGGGTTCGGGCAGCCGACCGTCCCGCCGGTGGTCGGATCGCAGACCGAGGGGCCGCCGGCTGCCGGCCAGTGGTTGGAGAGCTGGGTGATCTGGGCGTTGAGCGCGGCCTCCGCGAGCGCGAAGGCCTTCTCGCTCGATGTGTCGTAGCCCGCCGTGCGCGTTTCGGCGTTGGTGAACAAGAGGAGGCCGGCGCTGAGACCGAGCAGGATCATCAACACGATGATCGCGCTGACGAGCGCGATGCCGTCCTCTGAACGCAGCCGCTTCATTGGATGGTCACCTGCTGCGTGATCGTCGCCGACAGGCCGCCGGAGCTCGTCACCGTCAGCCCAAAGGTGACGACCTGCCCCGGGTGGAAGTTGGTGTTATCGGTGCCCGCCACCCACTGCTGCGTCGTCGCCGCCTGGACGTTGGTGCCGTTGACCGACCACTGGTAGGTGAGCGCCTGGCCGTTGGGGTCCGACGAGGCCGAGGCGTCGAGATTGACCTGGCCGTTGGGCTGGGTGACATAGAACTTGGCGATCGGCTGGGCGAAGTCGTTGCGGAGGTAGATCCCCGTCTTCAGCTCGGTCTCGCCGGGATGGGTGCGCGCGGGGTTGGGGTTGAGAAAGAGATCGACCTCGACGTCGTTGATCTGAGCCGGTCGCATCGAGCCGATCGGGGCGTAGGTGAACACCGGGCGCGACTGTCCGCTCACGTTGTTGGTCACGTTGTTGACGATCTGGTAGGTCGAACTCCAGCCCGTGCCGGGACAGGTCGCGGTGCTCGGGCTGGCCGGTGCCGTCGAGCTCGTCCACGTCTGGAGCTGCCGGTAGAGGATCGCGTTGCTCGTCGAGGCGCCGCTGCCGCTCGTGCTCAGGCAGTAGCGAACGCGCTCCTGGTTGCTCGGATTGCCCGTCCACGTGTTGCTCGAATCGACGGTCTGGAAGACGAGGTCATACGGACCCGCGACCTCGAGCGCGCCAGCCGTCGTCGCGTTCGGCGCGGCGACGTTGCGCAACTGCCGGGTCATGATGCTGATCGCTCCGCGGGCGCGGTCCTGGAGCTCGTTGCGCTGCTGGTCGAGCGTGCTGCTGCGCATGAACGTCTCGAGCAGTCCGAGCACGGCCCCGAAGAGGATCAGCGACAGCGTCATGCCGACGAGCATCTCGACGAGCGTCATGCCGTGTTCGGAGCCGAGGCGCCTCATGATGACTGCCCACCCACCTGGGTGGACTCGGCGAGACTGGAGCCGCCGGTCGTGCCGCCGACCGCGGTCACCCAGTACTTGTGGGCGCTGCTGCGCTTGGCGTCGGTGTAGACACAGGTGCCGTTGACGCACTCGCTCGTCGCCACGAGGCTGTAGCGGCCGGTGTAGTCGTTGGTGTCCCGGTAGACGCGGTAGAAGTTGACCGGCGCGCCGCCGGTGGAGGCCGGCCAGCTCAACACCGCAGTACCGTCGGACTGGGGCGTGATGGTGAGCGACGCCGGAGTGTTCGGGGCCCAGATCGGCATCGCCGGCGTCTGAAACTGGCTCGGATACGCGCTCGCGCCGTAGTGGAGCGCGGTGCTCGAGCAACTGGACGCGCTCGCGTCGAACTGGAGGTCGAGCCGGTCGCCGGCGTTCATCGTCAGGACCTGGTTGTTGCTGAAGCTGAACGTCGTCGCCGTCGGCGTCGTGCGGTTGGCGGGAATCGTTGCCGTGGTCGAGACGGCGCCGTTGCCGCTCCCGTTCGTCGACAGCGTCGCCGTCACCTGGCACGCGCTCGAACCGGAATTGGCGAAGTACGCCGTGGCTGTGCCGCCGCCCTCGACGTTCGCCCCCGAGCTGAACGGATCCGAGCAGAACATCGACTTGTTGCCGGTCTGGGTCGCGTCGCTCCCGGGTGTGTACGTGCCGCGCATGTCCTGCAGCACCGATCCGCCGTTGCAGTTGCTGCCGGTGTTCGTCGCCGTCGGCGCGAGGGTGTACGCGTTCGCCGGGGTGCCGGCCATCGTGAAGTTCGTCCGCGCACCTTCCTGCCGGACTCCGTTGGCGTCGAGATATGTCGCCGCGACCTGATACGTGAGGTTGGCGCTGTTCGGCGACGGCGGATTGAAGTCGATGCACGCCGACGGGTTCAGGCACCAGGCGTGGGTGCCGCAGGTGGTGTAGGACGTCGCGCTCGTCGTCGAGCAGATGAGCGTTCCGGACGGGTTGTAGACGTTGTAGCCGGAGACGTTCTTCTCCGGATTCGGCTGCCAATCCATCTCGGCCACGGTCGTCGCCGTCCCGTTGGCCTGGAGGTTGGTGTTGTAACCCCAGTCAGCCATCACGGGGGCGCTCGGGACATTGCGCACGAGCGTGACCGGCATGGTGACAGCGGGCCCGATGATCCCCGAGCTGTCCTCGGCGGCGGCGCCGATCGTGTACGTGCCGTCGGCGAGCCCGGCGAGACTCCATGTGGACGACGTCCACTGATTGCCGGTCCCCTGCGTCGTCGTCCAGCATGCGGTGACGCTGTCGAACGCGCACGACACCTTGGCGCCGTTGATCGTCCAGACGATGTCGGCGGTGCCGGGAGGCGCAGTGACGACGAAGCTGAGGCCGGTGACGGTCGACGTTGACGAGATCGAGACTGTGGTCAGGCCGGCGAGGCTTGCCGGGCCGGAGACGGCGAGGCCACTCGTCATCAGCCCGATCGCCTGCCCGGCTCCGGTGATCACGGCGACCTCCCTGGCGGAGTGGGTCGATCCCCGCACCGTCCACGTGACCTTGACCGTTACACGCTTCATGTCGTACGGGTTGGGGTCCGAGAGCGTCGCGCCGGTGGGGACGGTCGAGTCCGAACAGAAGGTGCTGTCGTGGGTCCCGTAGCCGTCGGAGGGATCGTCGATCGAGCACTCGCTCGCCGTGATCGTGTAGGTGATGCCCGAGCGCATGATCTGCCACGTCGACGGCGCGCCGACGTTGGCCATGCTCGGCAGGGCCTGGAGCTGGCTGACGATCGTCGTCGGCGCGAGCTGGGAGTACGGGATCGAGCGGGAGTCCTCGGCGAGCTCGCGGGCGAGGCTGACGCCGGCCTCGCGGGCCTTGGTCAGGTTGCTCGTCTTGGCGGCGACGTCGAGGACGACGAACGTCGCGAGCAGCCCGACGGCGAGCACGACCGCGGCGACGAGCGCCTCGACGACGAGGAACCCGTCGTCGGCCCGCATCCGCGTCCCGGCACGGCGGAGCCGCGCCCGCGGGAGCCGCGCCCGCGCGCGAAAGCACCGGAGGCGAGGGACTCCGGTGCGCTTGATGTCGGGTCTCGATCGTTCGGGCGTCATTGGCATCGCGCCAGGATTGGCTGCGGGTGACTGGCCTGCCGCCCGATGTACGGGGGGCGCCGCGCCCACTCACCGGTAGTGATCGGCCGTTATGGGCGCGGAGGAAAGCCCCCTCGACATTTGTTGAACGGGCGGTGCGGGCGGGCGGGGTGCCGTCAGCGGCCGGCGGCGCTGGGCGGACGGGATGTCGTCAGCGGCCGGCGTTGCGGGCGGACGGGGTGCCGTCAGCGGCCGGCGGCGCGGGCGGACGGGGTCCGCTCAGCGGCCGGCGGTGCGGGCGGACGCGAGGAGCCGCGCAATGCCCTCCGGCAGCAGCGGGTCCGCGAGGGCGGCGCGGACGTCGGCGGGGCGCTGGAGGGGACGTTCGGCCCGGAGCAGCCCGATCTCGAGCCCGCCCTTGCGGGCGGCGGCCACGGCGGCAGCGGTCGTGTCGGGGTTGCGCCACGCTTGC
>JBPYES010000258.1:0-11561 GCA_051984825.1 Jatrophihabitantaceae bacterium | reverse complement strand
GAGCTGGCGTGGCCTGTGCCGTGCCGCGCCTCGGGTTGCGCGATCCGTTCCTCGTCGGTGCCGGCGCCGCGGCTGCGGCGTGCCTCGTCGTCCTGGCGGGCACGATTGGCAGCGAGCCTGCGCAGGCATGGGGAGCCCTTTGTGGGGTGTCCCTGGGCGTCGCCGCGTTCCTGGCCCGCCCGCTGACCGCCGTAGCCGACCAGCGGCCTGGCCATCGTCGCGCGGTGCTCGGCGTCGTGTTGGCGTTGCTGGTTGGCCTGTGGGTCGGGGCGAACTCGGCCCGGGCGACGTGGTTCGGCGCGCTCACGTCGCATGGGCCGCGCAATCAACCGATGGTGGCTCTTACGTTCGACGACGGCCCGAACGCGACCGCTACTATCGCGATCAAGAACATCCTCGACGCCTATGGTGTCAAGGCAACGTTCTTCACGGTCGGCAAGGCGTTGGACGCTCGTCCCGATATATCCCGCGCGCTGCTCGCGGACGGCCAGCTGCTCGGCAACCATTCCTACCATCACGACAGCGTGCGGTGGCTCGACCCGAGGTATCTGGAGTTGGTTCGCACCCAGCGGGCGTTTCGTCACGATCTCGGGGTCTGCCCGGCGCTCTTCCGACCGCCGCATGGTCAGCACACGCCGTTCATGGCCTGGGTGGTGCACGAACACGGCATGCGCATGGTGACCTGGGATGTATCTGTCGGCGACTGGGCAGCCAAGGATCCGTCCGTGATCGTCCGGCAGGTGCTGGCCCGGGTGCGGCCGGGCTCGATCATTGACCTGCACGACGGACTGGACGGCCGGGTCGGGGTCGATCGGACGGTCCTGGTCAAGGCGATGCCAGCCATCCTGGAAGGCTTGCGGGCGCGCGACCTGCAGCCCGTCACGCTCGACCGGCTGCTCGACGTTCCGGGCTACCTCGATCACTGCTAAGGCTGCCCTCGCACTTCCCGTCGCTGCCACCGGCGCGGCGGCCCAATCGGCGTGCGCTGCGCCGCGCGCCGGGCGGCGACGACGATCATGACCAGGTCGATCGCGGCGTCTCGTAGCCGGGTGCGTGAGCGGTACAGCGGCACCGGTGTCAGCACGTCGTTGCGGACGCAGTAGCCCAGCCGGCAGGCGATCACCGCGACCTCGACCGTTTCGCTGTATCGGTAGCCGCGGTAGTACTGCAAAGCGTCGGCGAGCGCCCCAATGCGAAAGATCCGGTAACCGGACTCGACGTCCAGCAACGGCGATCCGGCCCACCAGGTGGCCCACCGGCTGAGCAGCCAGTTGCCCGCACGTTTGTGCCAGGGATAGTTGGACAGATCGCGTCGGGCCAGCAGTACATCCAGGCGCTCCTCTCGCGTGATCCGCAAGAGCTCGGTTAGCGCGCTGACATCATGCTGACCATCCGCGTCGACCGTGCATACGAGCGCATCCTCGCCGAGCTGGCCGGCTCGCACGCGAGCGGCGAGATGCGTAAACGCGACGTAGTAGGCGGCAGACATGCCACTGTTGATGTCGAAGCTGAGCAGCTGCGCGTGGTCGTGCTGCGTCAGCCAGTCCTGTACAGCAGCCCGAGTTCCGTCCGTGGAACCGTCGTCGACAATGACGAGCTCGTCAACCGACGCGTGCAGCGCGTTGAGGACCGCGACCACTGTCCGTTCCTCGTTGTAGGCGGGTACGACTGCGATCGTGGCGACCCTCGAGCCGGCCGAGCGCGACACCGCCTGGCTGGCGTTCCCAACGATTTCGCTCATGCCGATCGTTTCGGTGCGACGCCGTTCGCTGATCGTGTGTGCCCGTCGAACCAATCGACCGTATGCCGCAGCCCGACCGGAAGCGATACCGCCGTAGCGTGCGGAAACAGCCTCAGCAGGTGTTGGGGATCTGCCTGCGAATGCTCGACGCTGCCCGCCGGAACCGCGACATGTCGGACCGGCAACGGCCTACCGAGCAGGCCCTCCAAGTCGGCGATCAACTCAAGCACAGAGGTGCGGCTACCGAAGCCCACGTTGACCGGGAGTTCGCTCGTTACCCTTCTACAGACGGCATCGACGATGACCGCGGCGACGCTGCCCACATATGTGAAGTCGCGGGTCTGCTTCCCATCACCGTGCACCTGTAACACTCGGCCAGATAGCGCCGCATCCAGAAATGTCGGCACGACGGCAGCGTAGCCATGATCGACTGGCTGCAACGGCCCGTACACGTTGAACAGCCGAAGTATCAGTGTGTCTAACCCGAACCACGTACGGTAAGCGATGGTGTACGACTCGGCGGCAAGCTTGGATGCCCCGTACGGGCTCAGTGGGGCGGACCTCGTCGTCTCTCTCAGTGGCAACCCCTTGCCGGCCCCGTAGATCGCGCACGAGGAGGCCAGCACTACGTGCGGCGTGTTCGCTCGCCGCGCCGCCTCGAGGACCATGACCGTGCCCCCGATGTTGACCTGGTAACCGCGTATCGGATCCGCCATAGAACGCGGCACGGACGGAATTGCCGCAAGATGGATGATCGCGTCAGCGCCTGCAAACGCGCGATCGAGTAGGGCTGCGTCAAGGACGGTACCGACGTGCAGCCGCACATCCAGTCCGGCCAGATTGGCCGCACTACCAGTCGACAGATCATCGACCACCACCACCTCGCGCACCTGTGGCGCGGCAACCAGGGCGGTGACCACATGAGTACCGATGAACCCGGCGCCACCCGTGAGCACAACTCTCACCAGGCCGACCTCCCCGCGCTCACTCATCGTCACTCGGCCACCGACTACCCTGAGCGCTGCGCGGAGCCTACTACGACAGCCGTAGTTCGTGATCATTTGTGTTCTTGTTCGTTTCGTCGGTCCTGGCGGTCGCGGGCCCGGCTTGTCGTCGCCGTCGCCGTCGGCCGGGCCAGGCCAGGCCAGCAGTCGATGATGTGCGTGTCGGCAAGCGCGACGTCGCTCGCCAGGCCCGCTGCTCGATCCGGCGGAGGCGGTTCTTGCGTGCTATCCGCTGCGAGTGCACTGCACTCGTCTACCTTGTACAGCGGTCGGGATGATTCCCTGGATGCGGGAGCAAGCACTGCCAGTTCCGGGAGACGCTGCGGAGGTGTGTGATCGACCGACTGACGCGGTCAGGAAGCCCCGGCCAGACTCCGTTCACCTCGAACGGAGTCGAGGTCGCCTTCAACGATCAGACCTTCGCGCCACTACAAGAGTTCCCACGATGGCGCGAACAACCGCAGCTGCTCCGGCAGGCATTCCGCGAGCACGGGTACCTACTGCTCCGCGCCGCGCTCGACCGCGAGTCAGCGCTGAACCTGCGCGCTGACTATTTCCGACGGTTCGACCCCGCCCTGCTCGCCGACGGAACGACGCCACGCGAGGGCATCTTTTCCGGATTCGTCCCGCCGGCGCTGCCGGAGTACGGAACGGCGGGGCATCCTGCTTACGAGTTCGTACGCAGTCAGCAGTTTGACGGGTTCACCCGCGACCAAAGGCTGCGCAAGATCGCCGAGACGCTGCTCGGCGGTCCGGTGGAGCTGCTGCCGCGCCGTATCGTTCGACACTTTCAACGCTCAACGGCGCGCGCGTCTCGCGCCCACGTCGACTACGACTATCTGGATCGCGGCAGCGACCAGCTCGTCACAGCGTGGATCCCGCTCGGCGACTGCCCCATCGCATGTGGCGGCCTGGTCTACCTCGAGGGGTCGCACACGATCCCACGTGGGCAACTCGACCAGCTGCGCGAGCACACCGATCGGCCGAACGACCCGCGACCGGTCAGCAACGACCTGGGTCTGACTGCTCGCGTGCTCGGCGGCCGATGGCTGTGGGCGGACTATCAGGCAGGCGACGTCGTGTTTCACTCGCCGCACATCGTGCACGCCTCGCTCGATAACCCGAGCGATGTGATGCGCCTTTCGGCCGATCTGCGGTTCGTTCGAGCTGATGCGACCCGAGATGAGCGGTGGAGCAATGACTGGTCGGCCGACGACGGATACTGACCCGACGGCACCGCCGATCCCGTCAGCGCGGATCGTCTTCACCGGCGAGGACCGCGGCGAGATTGCGGAGCGGGTCAGCGACGCGCTGCGCACCGGAGTGCTCACTCTCGGCGAAAACACACGGCAGTTCGAGGCGGCTTTCGCGCATGCCCACCAGGCCCGGTTTGCCGTGGCCGTCGCGAGCGGAACGGCCGCGCTGGAGATCATCCTGCGGGCATTGGACGTAGCCGGGCGTGAGGTCGTCGTGCCGACCAACACCTTCGCAGCGACCGCGTTCGCCGTCATGGCGGCGGGTGCCATGCCGGTATTCGCCGATATCGACCCGAAGACCGGCGCCCTTGACGTCGCGGGCGTCGAGGCGGTGCTCAGCGAGCGCACCGCCGCCGTGGTTCTCGTGCACATCGCTGGACTGATCAACCCGGACGTGACCGTCCTGCGCGCCCTTTGCGACCAGCGCGGGATTGGCTTGGTGGAAGACGCTGCGCACGCGCACGGCTGCCGTCTGGGCGATGCGTACGCCGGCTCATTCGGCGTGGCGGCCGCTTTCTCCTTCTACCCGACGAAGGTCATCACAACCGGGGAAGGCGGCGCGATCGTCACCTCCTCCGAGCGGATCCGCGACGAAGCCATGTCCTATCGTGATCAGGGCAAGGCGTCGTTCCTCAGCAACCTGCACGTCAGGCGCGGTTACGCGTGGCGGATGAGCGAGCTGCACGCCGCCGTCGGGCTGGTCCAGCTGCGGCATCTCGACGAGTTCATCGCCACTCGCGAGGAGGTAGCCCGCAAGTACGACAACGGGTTGTCCTCCATCCCCTGGCTGACGCCGCTGCAAGCCGCGCCCGCGCTGCGCTGCAATTACTACAAATATCCCGTCCTGCTAGATCGGCGTCTGGATCGAACAGCGCTCAAGGCGGCACTCAAGGAGCGCTTCCAGATCACACTGTCCGGCGAGGTGTACGACACCCCCCTACACCGGCAACCTGTCTTCGAGCCTTTCGCACGCGGCCAACTGCCCTGCGCGGAGCGGTTCTGCGCACATCACGTCTGTTTGCCTGTGCACTCGGATATGACCGAGCGCGAGGTCGAGCGCGTGCTCAAGGCCGCCGCAGCAGTGTGCCGAGACCTGGTGCGGAACTAACGCCCGCGCTGCGCTCTCTCCAGCGCAACGCCCACGTCCTCGGCGTAGCGCTCGCCCTGAACACCATCGGCGCGAGAGTCCGCTGGCGCTCACCGCTCTCCCAATCTTGATCACATTGTGATGGGGGAAATGTCACCGCACGCCGTCGCGGTGGTGCCCAGCAAGGCAGCCTGGCGCTCCGATTCGGTTGGAGTCTGTCGTTGTCAGGCGGCGCAGCGACGGCTGGTGGAGGCACAATGTCCACGCGCGAGGATGAACTGCGCCCGTCGCAGCGTCTCGGGGAATGAGGGAGCCGACGATGTCGCCCGCGGTGCGGGATTCGGTCAAGGGCACTCCGCCGGTGCACTGGCCACGGCGACTCGCTGGGGCATGGGCCTGGTACCGGGCTCGCGCGCCGCGGCTGGCTGCCGCGATGGCGACATTGCTCGGTGTGGCGATTCTGGCCGAGGCCTTGCTGCCACATCAGCGGGCCCGGCTGCACCGGATGGTGCCGGTGGTACCGGTGCCGGCGAATGCGACCGCAGCGGCGGTGATCGCGGTGTCGGGGCTGCTGCTGCTGCGGGTGGCGGGCGGGCTGCGCAGGCGCAAGCGACGGGCCTGGCAGGCCGCGGTCGCCGTGTGTTTGGCGATGAGCCTTGCGCACTTGCTGGGGGATGAGGCGCACCCGGTCGAGGCGACCATCACCTTGGTCCTGCTCGCCGTGCTGCTCAGCGCGGGAACTCGGTTCGGCGCGAGGTCGGATCCGCGCACGCGCTGGTTCGCGCTGGTGGTGTTCGTGCAGTTCGCCGCAGTGGCCATTGCCTATGGGCTGGGGTTGTTGTATTTCTCGCGGCGCACGATTGGCTACCCGTCCTGGTCGGCGCGGGTGGAAGAAGTGCTCTACGGGTTCATCGGTGTCAACGGGCCGGTGCAGTTGCGTGGCGATCGCTTCAGTGACGTGTTCCACTTCACCCTGATCGCGTTCAGCGTCACCACCATGGTGGTGGTCGCTTACCTCGTGTTGCGGCCGTTCGAGCCCGTCGCATCCCTCAGCGCCGCGGACGAGGCGCGGTTGCGGTGCCTGCTCGCTACCCATGGCGACCGAGACTCCCTCGGCTACTTCGCGCTGCGCCGGGACAAGTCGGTGGTGTGGTCCCCGAGCGGCAAGGCGGCGATCACATACCGCGTGGTGCAAGGCGTAGCGCTCGCCAGCGGCGATCCGCTCGGAGACCCGGAGGCGTGGCCCGGGGCGATGGGCGTCTACCGGGCCCTGGTCGACGAGTATGCGTGGACGCCAGCCGTTATCGGCTGTGGTGAGCTTGGCGCCACCGTGTATCGACGCGAACTGGACCTTGCCGCACTTGAACTGGGTGATGAGGCGATCATCGAGGTCGATGAGTTCAGCTTGGAGGGGCGAGCCATGCGGGGTGTGCGGCAGGCCTGCACCCGGATTGAACGCGCCGGCTACACCGTCCAGATCCGTCGCATCCACGAACTCGCCCCGGCGGAGGTCGCCGCACTCGCGGCGGCGGCGGCAAGGTGGCGCGGCGACGGTGTCGAACGCGGATTCTCCATGGCGCTATCGCGCCTGGGTGATCCCGCTGACCGCGATTGCGTGGTCGCGACTGCTCACCACAACGGTGTGCTGCGTGGGCTGCTGCACTTCGTGCCCTGGGGGCGCGACGGGCTGTCGCTGGATCTGATGCGCCGTGACCGCGCCGCCGACAACGGCCTCAACGAATACCTGATCGTCAAAACGATCAACGCTGCCCCGGCGCTGGACGTGACCCGGCTATCCCTGAATTTCGCCGTGTTCCGCGATGCCCTCGAACGCGGCGAGAAGATCGGCGCCGGCCCCGCCTCCCGCGCCTGGCGCGCCGTGCTGATCTTCCTGTCCCGGTTCTGGCAGATCGAATCCCTGTACCGGTTCAACGTCAAATTCCGGCCCTACTGGGAACCCCGCTACATCTCGTACCCCACCACCCACGACATACCGCGCATCGCCATCGCCGCTCTGGAAGCCGAAGCCTTCCTCACGCGCCCCCGCCTCCTCAAGCGCCTGCTCCGTCGCGCATAGCTGCATAGCTCTAGTGCACGCGCCCTAGAGGGCCTTGGGCTGAATCCCCGTAGGTTTGTGCCTAGCCACGCCACAGCCTGCGGTAGCGCCGCGTTGCGGCCGGCAACAGCAGTCGAGCCCCCTTGGGTGCCAAACACTGCGCCATTCAGGTCCGTCCAGTCGGCGAAGAACGCCTACTGGTCATTCAGTGCGACAGCGGCAGTAAGGAGCACTAACGCGTTGACTGCGAGCATCATCAGGGCCTGGCTGACAATGGGCCAAGGCTGCGAGACAGACAATCGCGGCCACAGCACCACAGTGGAAACGAACGCGGCAACGTTACGAGAATTACCACGAACAAGAAGCCCGGACCCGTCAAAGACAACTGCACACCCCGATCGAGCGCCTAGCAGTACGCGTCGAGACCGCACCGCCACTGGCCGCCTCTTCACATGCTGACTCACTATCTCGGAAATCGCACACGGCCCAATGATCTGCATGAAGCGCCCCGGGCCTCCGTAGGGGCTCCCTCTCCTGAGGATGGAGCCTGAGCGTCCTGGGAGAAGGCCCGCCGACAGCGGGTCAGGTGGAGGCCGGGAAGGCGAGCGTGAGCGAACCACTGATGACGTGTCGAGAGCTTCTGGATGATATCGACACAGGCTGATCAGCGCATATCCGGAGCCTACCGTTCGCTCATTCGAAGGCGGCTACCAGGATGGCCCGATAAACCCGCGTCAGCGCGGTGCAGTCGAGACCGTAGCGTTGCACTTCTTCGACGAGTGAACGTTCCGTGTAGTGGGTGATGTGCTCGTCCGCGTATCCTTTGGGTTGCACCACCGCGTACAGCTTCTCGATCGTGGGCCAAACGCTGGTGCCGTAGTCCGGCGTACTAAGGACAAGGCGCCCGCCCGGCTTGAGCACTCGGACGAGTTCGGCGACTGGGGGTGGATCGTGGGGGAGGTGCTCGATCACTTCGCAGCAGAGCACGCAGTCGAACGTATCGTCGGCGAACGGCAGGTTGAGTACGCTCGCGGTGACCCCGGGATTGACGCCGTAGCGTCTCATGTACCGCACCTTGGCGTGCACGTTGTCCAGCGAGATCGATCCGGGGAGATCCAGCGCTAACCGGCCGGATCCGGCGCCGACGTTGAGGATCCGGCTGCCGGCGTAAGTATGGGCGAGTTCGTAGGTAGCGGCGTGGCGACGCCGTTGCCAGGCGCGCTGCGGTGCCAGCCGGCTGTTGAATGCACGCATGTCGTAGTCTGCAGAGTCGATGCCGTTGCGGCGAGCCCAGTACGCGTATGTCGCGGCCAGTGGCGGCCGGTGTGGGGTGCGCGGGAATTCGCTGTATAGCGGCCAGAACTTCTTGCGCACTTCGTGCAGCTGCCAGCCCGCGACCGCGGCTTCGACGCACACCTCGACCGGGACGTCGAAGTTGGTGCCGCGGGCGGCAAGGTCGATCACTGCGTCCCGTCGCAGCATGTGAAACGTGCTGCGGACGTCGGTGGTGTCCAGTGTTAACAGCCTGGCTAGCCAGCGATCGACGTATCGTTCCGCCTCCCGGCGCAATTCCTTGGGCCGTGTTCCGCGATCCTCGCAGTAGCGGGAGGAGATCAGCACGTCGCCAGCGCTACGCGCGGCCCACAATTCGCGGATGCGTTGACCGGGGTCAGTGACCGAGTCGTCGACGAACAGGACGTAGTCGCTGTCGATGTCCGCGACCGCAACCCGGTCCGGCGGCGGCCGGTCGATTAGTACCTTGCCGGAGATTCGCAGGTCGGTCAGCGTATTCTCAGCGGCTTGGCTGAGCGCGGCGATCTTGGCTGGCGGGGTATCGGCGCGCACGATTACGGTCAGGTCCACGGTTCCTCCTTCGAGCGGTCGCAGGGGCCGACTAACCAACGGTTGCGACTTGGCACACGCGTACGTCGGCGACCGGCCTGGGAGCGCACGAGCCGATCCGAGCTACCGCTGCGGTTACGGCATCGATGTTGGCCATCCGGCCGGTGATGACCACGAACCGGACCCGGTAGGACTGCAGCGACCGGCGCGCCTGGCCGATCGCGTCCCCCGACGGCTGCACTCCGCTGCGCGAGACATCCTGTAACACCCACCACGCAGCCGGGAGCGGTGGAAAGAATGTACTCTTCGCGCCGTTTTTGAACACGCTGTAGCCGCCGACCATGTCGAAGCGCAGATGTGAGCGGATTTGCCAAACCATCGCGTCGACCTTGGGGAAGCGCGCAACCGGCAGCACCATAGTGGTCGCTCTATAGGGAATGACCCGAACCGCGGATGTCGAGAAGAACCGCGGCGTCTCCGGCACGCGTTGGTGGTGGTAGGGCATCACCCCGGGGGCTAGCGGCACTAACGCAATGATCACTGCGAGAATGGTGACCGGGCGCCACCGCGCCGGCATAGCCGCGTCAACGTAAGCGATGAGTAGCCCGACCAGCAATGTGGTGATGAGCGAAAGGCGTATCACCTGGGTGCTGCTCAGCAGCGGCACCAGCTGATAGATGTGCCACGGACCGGGACCGAGCGTCCGGCCGTTGAGCTGTACGACGGTGCCGAATGCCAACGCGATCACGGTCGCCGTGGACGGCAACCACCACCACCCGAAGCGATCGCGCCGCCAGATCAACCAGCCGCACAGCACCACGCATAACGCGATCAACGGCCAGCCGAGGTACCCGGTGTTCTCCGCCCCATTCGCAGGAAACCGAAGATTCGCCGCGCGGTCAGCGGCCGACGCGAACCGCTGTAACAGGCTCGGCCGCACCAACCCCGCAACGTCCAGCCTCTCTTGACGCGACGTGACGCCGTGTTTCAACGCCTGCGGACCGGCCAATTGGAACCATAATGGCACCGCCACGATCACCAGCGCCACCGCAGCCGCGGTTCCTAAACCGACCGCCGCGTGCCGCACCCGGCTAGTCACCGAGGTGCGGTAAACCAGGATCGCCCATCCGAGCAGCGGAACTCCAGCCTCGAGCGCGAGTACGAGGATCTCTTCGGATATCAGCACCTGCAACCCAACCAGCACGCCCAGCACGACACCGGCCCGCACCGGCGAGACCGTCTGAGTCACCGCCAGATTCCATATGACCAGCAGCATGACCGGAAGCAGCGGCACAAAGATCAGATTTAAGTGGCCCCAATGGCCCGCGAAATATGGTGCGAACCCAAACAGGCCACCGCCGATCGCCGATCCCACAACTGATCCAGTAATACGCCGAAACACCACGTAGGCCGCGGTCGCCGACAGGGACGGTGCCAACACGAACAAAATGCCCACAGCGACAAACGGCCCCACCAGAATCACCAGCGGAAGACATAGGAAACCCAGCAGCAGCAGCGAGGTATTCCACATCAGATTCACGCCGGCCGGCGCGTTGAGCGCCGCCGTCACGAACGGATTGTGCAAATGGAGGACGCTCTGCCGCATCGCCTCCAGGTACCACGCATACGCAACCCCGTCGGCGCCGCCGATCAGTGTATGCCGTGGGTCGCGAACAAACCCCGAATACGCGTACAACGATCCGGCCAAATACAACAGCGGCGGCACGAACCACGACCACCACCGAAATCCAAACCCAAACCTGCGGTTGGGCTTGGCCTCCTGCGGGGTTGCCGACTCGACCCCCAGCGTGACCTCGTCCTCAATCCCCATCACAAGGCAGGCCCTGTGATGCCGGCGCTACGAGCAGCGACCATACACATTCCTCTACATTCTGTTGATCACGCTGATCTGACTACCCCTGACACACAACCCAGGCCGCTGGGTCGTTCTCGTAGCACGAGTTTGACCTGTTGTCCGTAGTCGAGCTGTGGAGCCCTCACCGGGATGCGTAGCAAGGCCGGCGTTCCGGCCCGCTCGACTCCAAGCTGTGTCATGCCCGCTCCTTGACTGCTTTGCCTGTCCTCGAGCAGTACACCCTGTAGCTGCCCTTCGCGATGTGACGGTTTGCCTGTCTTGCGTCGCCGGGATGAGGGTCGGCATGGCTGCGAACGATATGCTCCTACAAGTGTAGTAGTAGTAGTCCCATGTTGAGAGGGGCCGACGTGCCCTGGCCATCGTCAGCTCGCAACACGCCCATCGCCGTGCCGGTCCTGCTGTATCTGCTGGGCGTCTTGCTGGTTATCGTCGCTGCCCTGTACTTCGCCAAGGCGGCAAGCCAGCTGCCGCCGTTCTTCCCGGGCCACGAAGCCAGTAAGAACGGAATCCACCATCACCACATCAAGCACGGCGTTCTTGCACTCGTGCTCGGCATTCTGGCGGAGGCAACGTCGTCGTCGTCGCCGACGGTGGCGCACCCTGGCGGTCGGCGCGGGCGCGACCGCGATCGCGGCTATCCAGCGCGGCAGCGCGCAGTGTGTGATGACGACGCAGCCGACCGTCGGCGCGCTGGAGACC
>JBPYES010000257.1:0-8311 GCA_051984825.1 Jatrophihabitantaceae bacterium | reverse complement strand
GTCTGGGCCTGATCGGGATCCTCAGCCACGCCATGAACGTCTCGAACATCACTCCGCAACTCGCCGAGTTGATGGTGATCGGTGTCGGCATCGACTACGCGTTGTTCATCGTGACGCGACATCGACGCAACCTGCGGCGCGGCATGAGTGTGCCCGATTCCATCGTCGCTTCGATCAACACGTCGGGACGCGCGGTGCTGTTCGCCGGTTCGACCGTGTGTGTCGCGATGCTGGGCCTGACCCTGCTCGGCGTCAGCTTCTTCTACGGCCTGGCCATCGGCACCGCGATCGCGGTGAGCTTGACGATGGTCGCCTCGGTCACGCTGCTGCCCGCGCTACTCAGCCTGCTAGGGCTCAAGGTGCTGCCCCGCAAGCAGCGCCGCGCAGTGCGGGCCGGGCAGTTCGAGACCGGACCCCAGAAGGGCTTCTGGGCTCGGTGGGCGGAGCTGGTTGCCCGCCGCAAGGTGGTCACCGGCGTGATCGGCGCAGCCATCATGATCGCGTTGGCCATTCCGTTCCTCTCGATGCGGCTCGGCCACGCCGACCAGGGCAACGACCGCGCCAGCACCACCACGCGCAAGGGATACGACCTGATCGCCCAGGGCTTCGGCAAGGGCTACAACTCGGTGCTGACGCTCGTCGTCAGCGGGCAGAACGCCTCGCAGACCGCCGACGCGGTCAGTGCCAAGCTGCGCACGGTCAATGACGTCGATGCGGCAAGCATCGTCACGCACAAGCCGCTCACCCCGACGCTGAACCTCATCTCGTTCAAGTCGGTGAGCGCACCCCAGGACGAGGCCACGACCAACCTCGTCAACAAGTTACGCAAGGACGTATTGCCCAGCGTGTACAACGGCACGTCCGACCGCGTCTACGTGTACGGGCAGACGGCTATCTACGTCGACTTCGCCAAGGTGCTGGGAGACAAACTGCCCTTGTTCATCACCGCGGTGGTGGGGTTGTCGTTCTTGCTGCTGCTCGTAGCGTTCCGCAGCCTCGTGGTGCCGCTCACCGCGGCCGCGATGAACCTGCTTGCCGCAGGTGCGTCGTTCGGCCTCGTGGTGGCGATCTTCCAATGGGGCTGGGGATCCGAGGCGCTCGGCATCGGAAAGGGCGCTCCGATCGAGGCGTGGGCGCCGGTGATGTTCTTCGCGGTGCTATTCGGGCTGTCGATGGACTACCAGGTGTTCCTGGTCAGCCGGATGCACGAGGAGTGGGTGCACACCGGCGACAACCGGCGCGCCGTCACCGTCGGACAAGCCGAGACCGGCGGCATCATCACTGCAGCCGCGCTCATCATGATCACGGTGTTCTTCGGGTTCGTGCTCGACCCGAACCGGGCCGTCAAGATGCTCGGTATCGGCCTATCCAGCGCCGTGTTCCTCGACGCGTTCGTGTTGCGGACGATTCTCGTCCCGTCGCTGATGCACATGTTCGGGAAGGCGAACTGGTACTTCCCGAAGGCGCTCGAACGGATCACGCCGCATATCTCGGTGGACGCCGAGGATGCCGCACTCGCCCGACAGGCTGGTAGACCTTCGCGCCCCGGCGAGCACGACGACGTCTACACCCGGGTCTAGCTCGCGATAGCGCAAGGATCCCTCGTCTGAGATGAGGGATCCTTGTGCTATCTGGCTCAGTCCGGGTCGATGGCGACCGGCGCGCCGGCCACCGTCAGCGGCGCATCGTCCGGCACCGTCCGCTTGATCACAGCCAGGGCGATCGGGCCCAGCTCGTAGTGATGCACGGCGGTGCCGAGAAAGCCGACGGCGCGTCCGTCCAGTTCGACGGGCGTGCCGGGCGGCGGCAGCACGTCTGACTCCCCCGACAGGTGCAGCAGCACCAGCCGACGCGGCGGACGGCCCAGGTTCTGTACGCGCGCAACCGTCTCCTGGCCGCGGTAGCAACCCTTGTCGAGGTGCACGGCCACACCGATCCAGCCCACCTCATGCGGGATCGTGCGATGGTCGGTCTCGAAGCCCAGTCGTGGGCGCCGCGCAGCAACCCGCAGCGCCTCGAATGCCAGCATGCCGACCGGTGCCGCGCCGGCTGAGCGCAGGGCGTCCAGCACGGCCGGCACGGACGCGCGCGGCACGATGAGGTCGGCGCCCCAGCCGGTGCGTCGCACGAACCCGCCTCCGGGCAATGCGCCGGCTTCGGGCAGTGCGGCGGCGCGCAGCACCGCATCGGTGGAGGGCCCGCTCACCGTCAGTACCGCCCAATCGGCCGACACGTCGGCGGGCTCGACCCGCTTGAGGAAGCGCATCTTCTCGAGGTAGGCCAGGACGTCGCCGGCGGTACCGGGCTCGACGTCGAGCCACACCGTGCCGGCCAGTTCCGTGACCTGCCAGTGCTGCTCGACGTGCCCGTGCGGCGAGAGCACGAGCGCCTCGGTCGATTCACCGTCGGCCAGATCGGCAACATGCTGCGAGCAGATGGTGTGCAGCCAGGACAGGCGGTCCGCGCCCGGCACGATAAGCACGCCGCGGTCGGAGCGATCGATCACGCCGGCGGACGACTCCAGGACGCGCTGCTCGCGCAGCGGGTCGCCGTAGTGCGCCGGCACCGTGGACATCAACACATCAGAAGTCATCGTTTCTCCGCCACGGTTTGTTCCGCGCAGTTGCGGCACTGCCCGAACACCGTGAAGTGCGACCGGTCCAACACGAAGCCCTGCTCGTCGCGCAGCCTGGCCGCGAGCTCGTCCGCCAGGCTCACCGGCGCGTCGGCCACACTGCCACAGACGTGGCACACCACATGCGCGTGCTCGTCATCCGCCGGACGAAACGACGGCGCCCCGTGCCCCAGATGCGTGTGCCGCACCAGTCCGAGCTGCTCGAGCAGTTCGAGCGTCCGGTACACGGTGGTGATGTCGACGCCGGGCACGGCCTCGCTGACCTGCTCGGGCGTCGCGTGGCCGAGTCGGCGGACCGCGGCCAGCACGTGATCACGCTGCGGCGTCATCCGCAGTCCGTGAGAATGCAGCCGGACGGCCAGGTCGTCGGTCATCTCCACCATCGTAGGTAGCCTGTAGCGGTTGACCGAGCATCACAGGGTCGCATGAGGGCCGAGTCTTTGCGCAGTCCCTGCGAAATCTGAGCGCTCGCGCGAACTGCGAGGAGGTCCGGTGCGAGTTGTCGGGATTCTGGGCGCCGGCCTCGTCGACCCCGAGACGCCCGTTGTCACCGCCGACGAGCTGGGATTCACCCGTGGCGACGGTTGCTTCGAGGGATGCCGGGTCATCGACGGCGGCGTCGACAAGCTCGAAGCCCACGTGGCCCGGATGTCTCGCTCGGCGGACGCCCTCGACCTCGAGTTCGACGAGCCGGCCTGGCGGGCGCTTATCGATGAGGCCGTCGGTGCGTGGTCGCCGCGCCTCGAGGGCACCATGCGATGGTTCCTCAGCCGCGGACGTCCTGGCGGTGTGCCGACCGGCATTGTCACTGTCGGCGAGATGCCTGCGGCGTTCGTCGCGCAGCGCCGCGACGGCGTTCGCGCGGTCATATTGAGCCGTGGCACCGCGCACGATGCCTACGCCGACCGCCCGTGGCTGCTCGGCGGTGTCAAGACGATCTCGTACGCGGTGAACATGGCCGCCCAGCGCGAGGCGGTGCGCCGCGGCGCGGACGACGTGATCTTCGTGAGCGTCGACGGCCAGGTACTCGAGGCGCCGACGTCCGCGGTTGTCTGGACGGTCGGCAACGCCATGCGCACCACCCCGCTCGGCGCCACGGGCATCCTGGCCAGCACGACGCAACAGCGATTGTTCGAGCGCGCCGCCGAAAACGGCTGGCGCCCGTCGTACGCAGAGGGCACCGTCGCCGATCTTCACGCCGCCGACGCGGTATTCCTGGTGAGCACCGTCCGTGGCCCCGTCGACGTGATCGAACTCGACGGCCGGCCCCGATCGCGCGAGATCGACTTGGTCCGCACCGTGCAAAAGCTGGCGGGCTTCTGACCGCGTTTTCGTGTCTCTGATTGCCTTTCTGGCTCACCTTCCGCAGTCGTGCGAGCACTCATTGCGTGGTTGCTGAGGGATTGCCTGCAAAGGCGTTGCCGCTTGTCAGCACCCGGCCGTACGGTGGCGGCACACGAGGAAGGAGGTGGTCCGGAGTTGAGTACATATCGGACACGTGAGGTGGCTGTCCGCTAGCCGCTACCGGCGCTTGCGCCCCGGCGGCGCAGCAATTCCCGGCAGCTACCCGGCCCCCGAACCGTCGGTTTGTCCAACCGGCCCGTGTGCACGGAAGGTGTTCGGGGGTCGCCTACCTCGTCGAGACCCCCTTGGCGGGTAATCTCGATATTTCGAGTTCTATGCAAAGACACAGGCTCACGCGTATGAGCGCAGCGCCGCGTCCACATCGCAGTGAAGGTGTTGATGATCAGCCAGGCTTTGCGTGTCGGCGAGCTGACCAGCCGACTACAGCGAGCGATCAACCGGTTGTCTCCAACCGGGTGGGCTGCGCTTGTCGGCGGCGTCCTCGCCATCGTGTATCTCGCATGGGAGCCGCTCGCTCCTGACCTCGCCGCACAGATCGCGCGCGCTGATGTCGTCCGGTCGGCCGGCAACGTTTCGTGGTGGACGGGCTGGTTCGGCGGGTTGTCCCTGCCGACGTACAGCCTGCTCACCCCGAGCTCCATGGCGATCTTCGGCGTGCGCGCGACCGGCGTCGCCGCCGCCGTGCTCGGCGGCGTGATCACGGGCCGGCTGGTGGCCGGCTCGCGGCGCCCCAGGGCGGGCGCGGTCGCATTCTCGGTGGCGGCGATGGCCAACCTCCTCGACGGCCGGGTGACGTTCGCCGTCGGCGTCACGCTCGCCGCCGCGTCCCTGCTCGCGCTACAGAAGCGGGCGCCGTTGTTCGCCGCACCGCTCGCTGTGGCCGCCTACTTCGCCAGCCCGCTGGCCGGGCTGTTCCTCGGTCTGGTACTGCTCGCCGTGGTGGTCACCGACGAGTCGCGACGCCGCGCGTCCGTTGCGATCGCAGTGATGCTGGTCGTTATCGGCATCGGTATGGCGGTGCTGTTCCCAGACACCGGGCGGATGCCCTTCCAGGCCACGGACCTCATCCCCGCCACGCTCATGTGCATCGGCGTGGCGCTGTTCTGCCCGACGCGGGTCGTACGCGTGTCGGCGCTGCTGCTCATGCTGGCGCTACCGGTGTTCCTCGCCGTGCCGGGCGCCATCGGCAACAACGTGACCCGCCTTGCCTGGATCTGCGCCGCCCCCATCGTGGTTGCATATTCGCCACTGCGTCGCTGGATGCTGGCCCTGGTGCTGGCGCTACTCGCGCTCTGGCCGACATGGGATGTCGTCGAGCAGGTGTCATCAACGGCTGCGCCGTCGACCACCGCGGCGTTCTACCAGCCGCTCCTGAGCGCGCTCGGCCAGGAGCAGGCCAACGCCGGGCCGGGTGCGGTCGGTGAACGACTTGAAGTGCTCGACCCCGTCAACCATTTCGCCACCGTGTACCTGGCGGGCAAGGTATCGCTCGCCCGCGGCTGGGACCGGCAGGCCGACGTGGCCAACGACCCGATCTTCTACAAGGACGATGCCCTCACCGCGGCGAGCTACCACTCGTGGCTGCACGACCTGGCCGTGGGCTGGGTGGCCGTACCAGCCGGCAAGCTCGACTACTCGGCAATCAACGAGTCCAAGCTCGTGGCGGGCGGCCTCGACTACCTGAGGCCTGTCTGGTCCAACGAATCGTGGCAGCTGTACCGCGTCACGGATGCGACACAGCTCGCCGAGGGCGCCCGTGTGGTCAGCGTAGAACCCACGCGCATCACGGTTCAGGCAGCCGGCGCGGACGCGATCCAGCTGAGGGTGCGGTGGTCTCCGTACCTCACGGTACGGCGTTCGGACGGGACGCTCGCCGTTGGCGCGTGCCTGGCCAATGCCGACGGCTGGCTGAACATCACCGTCCCGCAGGCGGGCGACTATCGGGTGACGAGCCGCTTCGATCCGGTGCATCGCCTGCAGCCGGAGCAGCGCTGCCAGCGGTGACGCGCTGCAGCGTGGCGTTGAGGTGGGGGGCGTAGTCGTCCGGGGTCAGCGCCAGCTCGGTGGCGTAGGCAAGCGTGTCGCCGGAGATCGCGTAGAGCCGACGCTCACCCGCAACCTGCCTCGCCGTGGGCGTGCCGACGATCGAGGTGGTCTCGATCTCCCAACGCTGATCGCCGGCGGTGCCGACGAACAGCTGTGCAAGGCCGGTGATCGATACGGTCACGACCTCGAGGTCGTCCGGGCCTGCGCCGGGCCGCCAGAAACCCGATTCCCGAAATGCCGGCCGGATGTCGTGCCCGTCCTCGTCGGTCAGCCAGCTGCGCGACTCGTAGACAAGGAACGGCCGCCCGTCATGGGCGAACGTCACGTGCTGACGGAAAGCGAAGCCACCGCCGGTCGATGCGACAGCGCCGATCCCCAGCCCAGCCCACTCGCCGACCAGCGGCAGCACGGCGAGTAGCGCGTCGGAAAGCGGTGCGCCCGTCCGCAGGTCTGTCGTATCGGTCACCGGACGAGCAGCTTGTAGACGACGTAGAAGCACGCCAGGCCCAGACCGACGAACGTGATCACCAGAACGGCGAGATACGCGCCTTCCATACTCGGCAGGATAACCGCAGAGCCCGGCAGGACAGCTGCATGCGCAGGTTTGGCTCGCTGTGGGACGTCCCGGCCCTCGTGTACTAGCTGAGGACGAGCGACGCCTCCACGAGTCCCGGCCCGTCAGCCTGCACGTGCTTTCGCGCCGACCCGTCGCGATGCAGCACGGACAGCGTCCACTGACCGGGCGCGGCGAAGAACCGGTAGTCGCCGGTCGCGCTCGTGACGACCTCGGCCGTGAACTCGCCGGACGCGTCCAGCAGCCGCACGTACGCCGCGGGCACGGGAGTGCCGTCCTGCGAGACGACGCCGTAGATCACCGTTTCCTTGGCGATGTCAACGTGCGCGGGCAATTCCGGTGCCTGCGCGGGGGCCCCGCACATCATGCCCTCCGCTCTTCGCGCGAGCGCTCATCGCGTCGCTCGTTCCGCTCCTCGGCGCTTCGCGCCTGCGATGCTCGCTCGCTCATCAGACGTCCTTCTCGATCGGGACGCCGACCAGCGAGCCGTACTCGGTCCATGAGCCGTCGTAGTTCTTGACGTTCGGATAGTCGAGCAGCTCGTGCAGCGCGAACCATGTGTGGCTCGAACGCTCACCGATCCGGCAGTATGCGATGGTCTCCTTGGCCTCGTCGAGACCCGCCTCGCTGACGTAGAGCTTGCGCAACTCGTCGTCCGACTTGAACGTCCCGTCCTCGTTGGCGGCCTTGCTCCACGGGACGCTCAGCGCGCTCGGGATGTGGCCCGCGCGCTGCGCCTGCTCCTGCGGCAGGTGCGCCGGAGCGAGCAGTCGGCCGGCGAACTCGTCGGGCGAGCGCACGTCAACGAGGTTCTTGACGCCTATAGCTGCGAGGACCTCGTCGCGGAACGCGCGGATTGAGGTGTCCTGGCCCTTGGCCGTGTAGGTGGTGGCTGGCCGGGACACGGTGTCCTTCGACAGCTCGCGCCCGTCGAGCTCCCACTTCTTACGGCCGCCGTCCACGAGCTTCACGGCGTCGTGGCCGTACAGCTTGAAGTACCAATACGCGTACGCGGCGAACCAGTTGTTGTTGCCGCCGTACAGCACGACTGTGTCGTCGTTGCTGATGCCTACTCCCGATAGCAGCTTCTCGAACTGCTCCTTGCTTACGAAATCGCGGCGTATCGGATCCTGCAGATCGTTCTTCCAGTCCAGCTTGACGGCCCCCGGGATGTGGCCGCCGTCGTACGCCGTGGTGTCTTCGTCGACCTCGACGAAGACCACGCCGGGAGTGTTCAGGTTCTCCTCGGCCCAGTCGGCTGAGACGAGAACGTCAGCTCGGCTCATAGGTTTCTCCTCTTTAGCAATAGACATGGGCAAAGCTATAGACAAGGCGACAAACGCCGTACGGCGCGAACGAAAAGAGAGAGCGCGCCCAGTCAGCGGGCGTGACACAGGCAGCTGCCCACACGGCACAGGTCGACCGCGCGGCGAGAGGTGAGCAGAGGAGTGCTCACGGAACCCATGGCGAAGAGCGTAGCCGCCCGCACGGCACGGTCAAAACCAGAACTAGGACGCCAGCAGCATGGAACGCAACCCACGGGCGATGAGTCAGCGGTGAGCGCTCGCCCGCGGAGAGCGCGGACCAACCACCCGAACCCAACCCGCACGCGATGAGCGCTTGCGCGAAGAGCCGCCGCCGCGACGCGGCCCGCGGCCGCAGGCCGCGGAGTGGCGCGAGGCACCCGCCCC
>JBPYES010000256.1:0-2600 GCA_051984825.1 Jatrophihabitantaceae bacterium | reverse complement strand
GCAACGACCGCCACGGTGAGCGCGACGCCCTGGCGGCGCACCCGCCCGATCCATCCGCTCCAGAGTCCTGCGACCAGTGAGCCGATCGCGATCGCCGCGTACAGCGGCCCGACTGTCCCGTGGAAGCGCTCGTCGGCGACCTCGGGGTACAGCGCCCGCGGCATGGCCAGCACCATCGCAACGATGTCGACGCCGAAGGACATGATCAGCACCGGACGTGCGGCGATGAATCGCAATCCCTCGACGACAGAGCGCAGCCCGGGCCGGCCCAGCGACCCGTCCGGAGGTATCGGCGGCAGCCGCAGTGCCGTATAGAGCGCCGCCAGGAACAACACGGCGTCGATCGCGTACGCGTACGCGAAACCGTGGCCCAGCGAGACGACGACCCCGGCGATCAGTGGACCGACCACTCCACCGAACGTGCCGACTGTGTAGTTCAGGGTGTTGGCCGCCGGGACGAGCTCGACCGGCACAATGCGCGGGATGATCGCGCCCCGGGTGGACGACGCGACTGCGAACGTCGCGGACTGCACGACCACCAAGATCAGGATGAGGCCGACGCTGCGCACGTTGAGCAACGTCTGCGCCAGAAGCGCCAACGTCACCGCCCAGGCGCCCACGGACGACGCGACGAACAGCCTGCGGCGGTCCACGGCGTCGGCGATGGCGCCGCCGTACAGGCCGAAGATCACGATAGGGAGCAGCCCGGCCAGCCCCACCAGCCCGACGTAGAGCGACGAGTGGGAGATCGCGTACACCTGCACCGGGACCGCGACCTGGGTGAGCATCGAGCCGATGAACGCCGTGCCCTGACCGATGAGCAGCCGCCGATAGGGCGGTATCTGCATCGGCCGGGTGTCGACCGCGTGGCGACGCAGCCGGGAGGTCGCCGTCATTCGCGAACTCTGCAGGCGCCAATCACGGCGCCAGCCGCTCGACTACCCACGCGCCGTCGACCATGCGGTGCCGCAGGCGGTCGTGCAGCCGGTCCTGACGTCCCTGCCAGAACTCGACGACCTCGGGGCTCAGCCGGTACCCACCCCACTCCGGTGGTGCCGGCACGTCAGCACCGGCGAAGCGTGCCTCGACCGCGCGCACCTCGGCTTCGAGCGATGCCCGGGACACGATCACCGACGACTGCGCCGACGCCCAAGCGGCGACCTGCGAGCCACGCGGCCGGCTGGCGAAATACGCCTCGGTCTCGGCACGGGTGACCCGCTCCACCGGCCCGGACAGACGCGCCTGCCGCTCGAGCGGCAACCAGGCGAAAACCGCTGCAGCGTAAGGGTTCTGCGCGAGATCGGCGGCCTTGGCCGAGCCGTAGCTGGTGTAGAAGACGATGCCGCGCTCGTCCAATGCCTTGACCAGGACGGTGCGCACCGACGGACGCCCGGCGGCGTCGGCAGTGGCAAGTTGGATCGCGTTCGGTTCGACGACCGTCCCGCTCGCGACCGCTGCGTCGAACCACGCACGCAGCAGCTCGTACCAACTCAGACGCGTGGCCGCGTCGTCCAGCTCGGCGAGCCCGTAGTTACGGCGCAGGCCGGCTGGATCGCTCACGACGAGTCATCCTCGCACCTGCGGCTCGGCGACACAGCACAGTGTGAGCAGAATGGCGTTATGGCAGACGACTACAGCCCCGGTCTCGAAGGTGTGATCGCGTTCGAAACGGAGATCGCCGAACCCGACAAGGACGGCGGGGCGCTGCGCTATCGCGGCGTGGACATCGAGGATCTCGTCGGCGCGGTGACGTTCGGGAACGTGTGGGCGCTGCTTGTCGACGGGAAGTTCGGGCCCGGACTGCCGCCGGCGGAGCCGTTCCCGATTCCGGTGCACACCGGCGACGTCCGGGTGGACGTCCAGGCCGCGCTTGCCATGCTCGCGCCCATCTGGGGCTACCGCCCGCTGCTGGACGTCAGCAACGACGAGGCTCGTGAGCAACTCGCCCGCGCCTCGGTCATGGCGCTGTCCTACGTTGCCCAGTCGGCGCGGGGTATCGGCCAGCCGGCTGTGCCGCAGTCGCGTATCGATCGGTCCAGCACGATCATCGAGCGATTCATGACGCGCTGGCGCGGCGAACCCGACCCGAGGCACACCAAGGCCGTCGACGCGTACTTCGTCTCGGCCGCCGAGCACGGCATGAACGCATCAACGTTCACCGCCCGGGTCATCGCCTCGACCGGCGCGGACGTCGCGGCAGCGATGTCCGGGGCCATCGGCGCGATGAGCGGGCCGCTGCACGGCGGCGCACCCGCCCGGGTGTTGCCCATGCTCGACGAGGTCGAGAGGACCGGCAATCCGAACAAGGTAGTCGCGGACATCCTTGACCGCCGCGAACGGCTTATGGGCTTCGGGCATCGCGTCTACCGCGCCGAGGACCCCCGCGCCCGCGTGCTGCGGCGCACCTGCCAGGAGCTCGGCGCGCCGCGCTATGAGGCGGCGCTAGCCCTGGAGCAGGCGGCGCTTTCGGAGTTGCGTGAGCGGCGCCCGGACCGCGCAATTGAGACGAACGTCGAGTTCTGGGCGGCGGTCATCCTCGATTTCGCGGAGGTGCCGCCGCACATGATGCCGGCGATGTTCACCTGCGCCCGGACCGGCGG
>JBPYES010000255.1:0-15074 GCA_051984825.1 Jatrophihabitantaceae bacterium | reverse complement strand
GAACTCAGCCAGCTCGAGCACAACGTCAGCCTCTCGGCCTTCGTCATCCCGCATGGCGGCACGTCGGCCGTGTCCAGCGCGGGCTTCCTTCCCGGCCACCCCGTCCAGCTCGCCATCGACGGCAATCCGATCACCACGCTCACCGCCAGCGACGCGGGGACAGTTAGCTACTCAGTCGACCCGGCCGCGCTCGGCCTGGCACGGGGCCACCACGTGCTGACCTTGCAGAGCATGCTGATCACCACCACCGCCCCCTTCGTGAGCACGTGACTCACTAACCAACGCGCACCCTGAGGCCCAAGCGCGCGCACGCATCGCGGCGCGCGCTTGGGGACCATCTCGGTTGTCTTAGTCCGGTCGTCCACCGAACTGCCACTGGTGCACCTCGATTCCGGCATATCGATTAGCGGACAGGACCGCCCGTGCGCTGTCAGCGTCGGGTGCCTCCAGCAGAACTGCCGCCCCGAGCACGAAGGACGCGTCGTCGGACAACAGCGGCCCACTGGCAATCAGGTCGTCGCGGCGGGGTAGTTCGGGGGCATCCGCTACTGGTTCCAGGGCGAACCCGAGAACGAGGTAGCGGTTGTTGTCAGGCCGGCCACCAGTGAAGTCCCACATCGTGCGGCCTAGGGTGTTGTGCCACCGTCGCAGCAGCACATCGCGGTAGGCACCGGCCTGGTAACCGGGTTCCTCGAAGGCAAAGGTGCGGGCCGCTGCAGGATCCGGCAGCCCGAGGATGTGCACGCTGCCGGTCAGCGTTCCATCCCGGGTGAACGTGGGGCCGCGGGCGATCATCGTCCCGGCGAACTGATCCATATACGCCCGGTGCTGCTCCACCATCTCGGTGCGCAGCGGCATCGATCCGGGGCGATCGCGGTGGTAGCAGAAGAACTCCATGCACTAAGCGTTGGTGAAGCTCCCGACGCGCGCAACGCAGTTGCTCACAGCGGCGGGCTCGCTCGCTCCTCAGTACGAGCGCGGCTCGCGGCAGGCGTAGTCGGGTTGTAACCGCGCGGTCGCCGTCACCCCTGGATGTCGGGAGCGGTCAATCCGCGCGGTACCAGTGCGCGCGGCGGAACATTCGGCCGAAGCGGTCGTGCAACGACGAACCGGTGTCCTGCAGCGCGTTGGTCTGGTACACGGGGGCGCCGTCCGGCGGGCTGAGCGTCTGCGCCTGCTCGTCGGTGAGTACGCACCGAACCTGGGCCGTAGTGATGTTGTCGATCTGGTCGCGATCGACGAAGCGCAAGCCCTCGGCGGTCGACACCACGATCCCGTCGAAGAGGTCTTCGGCCGGAATCTCGAGGACGTGCTCGACCGCGCCGAACTGCTTACCGGACGCGGACACGACCGGGGTGCCCTTCTGCAGCGCGGAATAGGCGATCGGCATCCCGTCGTCCGGAACCACGAGATCAGGCTACGCCGTTGCGGCAGCGACTCGTCCGAAGCGGTGGACGTCCCGAGGCTAGACTCATGGCGAGTGCCCACGAGTGAAGGACTGGGCTGATGTCCGAGACGCCCCACCAGAAGCAGGACTTCATCGAACTGGCGAAGCGGCAGTTCGCGCAGATCTCGGCGGAGTTCGAGAAAGCGCTCGACACGCTCAAAGACCCGGAGCGGCGAAGGCAGCTCACATCGTCTTACCTTGACGTGCTGCAGAAGGGCCTGTCCCGGGCACAGGAGAGCGTCGCCAAATACCAGGAAAAGGTCGCGACACAGCCGACCGAGGAACCGTCGATCCCCGCGCCCGCACCTGAAGCGTCAGACGCTGCACCGCCGACCGGCGGCATATCTGAGGCGGGCAACACGCGTCCGCCCGAGTCAACGGACTGACAGCGGCGCATTCGGGTCGACCGGCCGGACGCCGGTCGCTCCATCGGCGTGCGCCTGTGCACCTATAAACCCGTCGCCCTACATCTTTAGGTGGAGTCGGAATCAATCCCTGGGGCGATGTGCGCGCGCCGCCGGGCGTCCAGTATTTGCGTTAACACCACGGCGACAACCGAAGAGGAGGACGGGCACATGTCCAGCAGGACCTGCACCCCGGCGCTGCGGCCCGCGCTCCGGCGGCGAGCCGTCCAAACTCGCGAATGCTCACGTCCCACCTCGGCCGATGGCTTGGCTGCGCAGCTGTCCGAGCGCCAGTCATGCCGGCTCAGGCACCAACCCGCGATCGGGCAAGGCCGGCTGGTGCTGGCCCGTGAGCTCCGTCCCGGCGACGTCGTCCAGGAACACGACTGGTCACTGCATGTCCGCGAGGTCAACGTTAGCCGGGTAGCCGTGGCGATCGCCGTCACCGAGTTCGGTTTCCCGCTGCGCTACGCCGCCGACTCACAGGTGCGGCTAGCCGCCTGAGCGTGGCGGTCCGCGAGACCTGCCACCGTCGGCCCGGCATCCCCGGTCACGCCGCCGATGACTTGAAGGTCGATGCGCAAACATCCGAATCCCGTCGCTGATCGGGGCATTCGGCCTGTTGCCAGATCGACGGGAAAGCCACAAGATCATACGTGGGGGACGAACGCCGGCACGCTCGCCAACCCATCAAACATCGCCGCGGTTTGGTGCGAACCCATTCGAGGGAGTGAACAGCCGTGCCATTTCTTCTCAAACCCGAACTTTTCACGAAGCTGAAGGCAGTCGAATCGAAAAAGCTTATGAAGCAGGACATAACCAACTCTGCAGGTAAAGAGGTTGATTTCGTCGGAGCGCTCAATGTGAAGGTCGGCGCGGGCGAGAAGACGTCGTTGTTCGCGCTCGCCGAAAAGCCCAAGGACTGGCAGGACGCCTTGAAAGGCCAGCCGCTGATCGTCGGCAAGTGCGCGATCGTCAAGGGGCCGAAACTGCAGGTCGTCGTCAAGAAGATGACGACGGGCAGCGTCGACGCCGCAGTGAAAGTCTTCAAGGACTCGGTCGCCGACGCGAAGTTCGAGATCGTCGACGAAGCCAAGCTCAAGGCGGAGAAGGAGAAGGCCGACAAGATCAAGAGGATCGTCGGCGACAGCTACGCGAAAGCCGGCATGAAGTTCGAAATCACGGATGCCCAGCTCTCGCAATTCGCCAAGGTCAGTCTCAAATCGGCCGAATTCGGGAAGTTCAACCAAGGCTTCCAGGCATTGGCCCGCGACTACGACCTGAAGGGTTCCGGCGTTGAAAAGTTGCCGCTGCAGATCTGGCGCGATCTGCTCGCGGGGCTGAAGAAGTCGGGATATATCGAAGGTTTATATAAGACACAGGAAGGAAGTACGTTTTCGGTCCTCGGTGAGACAGACAAGAATGGGAAGATCATCCGGGAGAAGGCGCTCGAGCAGGGGATGAAGGACCTCGGAGTCTTCACCAAGCACGCCGAGACGTACCTCAAGAGGGTCGTGGAGAAGGTGCAGGCCTCGGGTGGCGACAGCTGGACCTTCTGGTCCGGGTGGGGCGCCAAGGATGCGGCCCTGCGCGAGAACAAGAAGGGCGTAGTGCTCGAGGGCAGCATCGGCAAGTGGTTCGACGAGGCGTACGACTTCAAGGCGCTGACAGGCGGCGTGCAGTCGATCTTGTTATGGGCAACGGTGTCCGAGCTCTATGCCCAGACAGCGGCCCGCTACTACAAGGAGTTCACGTTCAAGGGCTATGTCGGCCCGACGGCGAGCCGAGACCAGAGCGTGTTCAACAAGATCGAACAGCCGACGCTGATCGAGATATTCAAGACCAAGAAGGAGGTCGACGCACCCCCGGTCGCTTGGCACGTCGTCAACGGCCAGGTCAAGCTCAGCACGGACGGCGCGAAGTACGAATGGGA
Source organism: Jatrophihabitantaceae bacterium (assembly GCA_051984825.1). Lineage (GTDB taxonomy): Bacteria > Actinomycetota > Actinomycetes > Mycobacteriales > Jatrophihabitantaceae > DASXRA01. The sequence continues at coordinate 11,290 of JBPYES010000255.1, read as the reverse complement.
CAGCACAGAGCGGCCGGCCATAAGCGTTCGCAGCCGTGCCCAGGCGCTGAAGATGTGTGCCGACTTCGAGAAGCAGCTCGATGCCAAGCCCTAGCGCACGTAGTCGTCACCGCTGACGCGGTAGCGCGCTCTGCGCGCCATCGCGCAGGTGTTACCGGCGGAACCGCAGGCCCCGTGGCGATGTTCCTGCGACCTCGGCAACGCCAGTTCTCATTGGCTCGGAGCCGGCGAGCCGTGTCGGCGTCGCTTGGTGTGCTAAAGCCAGCCTTGGTCATCGGCGAGTTCGGCGGCGGTGTCGAGCGTGCGTTGGATGAGCGGGAGCGTGTCCTGATACCAGACCGCGTCGAACGAGAGCGCCGCGGTGGGCTGTGCCAACTCGACGAGGGTGACGCCGCGCGGTAGCTGCTCGGCGAGCGAGGCGTTGATCAGTGCGGCTCCCCGGCCGCGTGCGAGGTTGCCCCAGACCATGTTGCCGGCCGCCTGTTCGTCGATGTCGGGCTCAAACCCAGCCGTACGACAGGTGCCGACGACGGCGTCGTAAAAGCCTGGAGCCATGTCACGTGGCCAGAGTTCGAAGCGCCGATCGGTGAGGGCAGCGAGTCGGATGCGCCTGCGCCGGGCGAGCGGATCGATCGTGCCGACCGCGACGCGCAGCGGTTCACGCCGGACGGTTCGGGTGTGAAATCCGCTCGGGTACGACGTCATCGGCGCTATCGCAAGGTCGTAGCGCTCACCGAGCAGCAATTCGGGGATGTCGCCGCCGAAGACCTCGCGAGACTCGACGATGACCTGGGGGTGCACCTCGCTCATGCGGGCCAGCAGCCTAGGGATTGTGTCCCAGGCCGTGGTCAGCGTGTAGGCCAGCCGGAGGGTGCCGATCTCGCCGCGTGCTGCCGCCCTGACCCGTCGCGTGGCCCGATCGGCGGCGGCGAGGAGTCGGCGGCTGTCCGCGAGAAAGATCTCACCCTCGGCGGTGAGCTCCACGTGCCGCGGCGTGCGGCGCAGCAGGGTGACCCCGAGGGAGCGCTCGAGCGCCTTGATCTGCTGGCTGACGGCCTGCTGGGCGATGTGCAGGTCGTCGGCTGCCTGCGTGAAACTGCGCCGCCGGGCCACCGCGGCGAATGTCCGCAGGTGCCGCAGTTCGAGACCCGAGCCGGGCGCCACGCCGGGAACGTTACTCGGCTCACGACAAGCTGCGGTTGTCGTTTTACAACAAGCTGCGCTTGTTGTGCGCGCACCGCCGTGGATAGCGTCGGCCGTGCGAGTCGGAAGGGGATTAGCCCGATGGGAACCGACAAGAACACCGCCGTCCTCGATCACCACATGCGGGTCGATCGCCTGTCGTCGCGGCCGAAGCAGGTGCTGATCGTGGTCGCCAACCCGGCCACCTCGACCACGCTGGGCTGGCCGGTCGGCTTCTGGGGGGCTGAGCTGACCCATCCGTACTACGAGCTGAGCCAGCGGGGGACCGCCGTCACGATCGCCAGCCCGGATGGCGGCAAGGTGGAGATGGATTCACTCAGCGATCCGCGTGACGATTCGAAGTGGTCGGCCGATGACCTGATCACGATGGGTTTTCTCAACACCCCGGAGCTCGTCGCGCTGTTGCAGGACACCGCCAGGCTCGCCGACCTGGACCTCGACCGGTACGACGCGATCATGGTCGCCGGCGGGCAGGCGCCGATGTTCACCTTCCGCGGCAACCAGGACGTGCATGGCGCCATCCGCCACTTCTACGAGGCGGAGAAGCCGACCTGCGTGTACTGCCACGGTGTGGCGGCACTCATCGATCTGCGGCTCTCCGACGGCAGCTACCTGATCGAGGGCAAGACCCTCACGGGGTTCGCGAACGTCGAGGAAGACTTCAGCGACACGTTCGTCGGGCAGCACGTGATGCCCTTCCGGATCGAGGACGAACTCCGGCAGCGCGGAGCCAACTACGTTCAGGGCGGGTTGTTCAAGGCATTCGCGGTACGCGACGGCCGGCTCATTACTGGGCAGCAGCAATACTCGGCCCGCAAAGTCGTCGAGATGTTGATCGACGCCCTCGGCATCTGACCCCGACGCCGGCGTTACCCGGGTCTAGCCGATTCCGAAGCTCTTGATCGTCTCGGGGTGGATGCGGATGAAGCCTTCGCCGAATCCTGGCCCCAGCCCTGCGCCGCCGGTCGGGACAGCCTCCGCGCGGCCACGGATCTCGAGCATGCGTGGCGTCCACGGGTTGGTCGACACGAGATCATCGACGACGATCGCGGCCCATCCGTTGGACTGAACGTCTCGGTATTTTTTGGTGGTCGCGACGTGGTGACCGCCGACGTCGATCGTGCCGAGATCCGGGTTGTAGCGGAACGATGTCGGCACGACATGCGGTTTGTGGTCGCGGCCAGCCGTGGCGATCCGCCCAAGCCGTTGGCTTGCGAGGTACTCGACCTGGGCAGCGGTCAATTCAGCCATGCAACCATTAGACAAGGTGAACCGCACTTTAAGTCCAGTGTCGATCGCCAACCGCGCAGCCAGCCAGCCCTACGCTTGAGGGCATGACGACCCTGCGGATGGACAACGTCGGCATTGTCTTCGACGACCTCGACGCCGCTGTCGCATTCTTTGGCGAACTCGGCCTGGAGCTGGAGGGCACGATGACAGTGGAGGGAGAGTGGTCAGACCGCATCGTCGGACTCGACGGCCAGCGCGTCGATGTCGCCATGATGCGGACTCCGGACGGCCACAGCAAGCTCGAGCTGATGAGCTACCAGAAGCCGGCGATGATCAGCCCCGAGCCGAAGAACGCACCGCCGAACACGCTGGGCATCCGTCGGCTCATGTTCGCTGTCGACGACATCGAGGACACCATCGCTCGCCTGCAGACCCACGGTGGCGAGCTGATCGGCGAGGTGGTGCGATACGAAGACATCTTTCTGCTCTGCTACCTCCGCGGCCCCGAAGGCGTCATCGTCGCGCTGGCCGAGGAACTCAACTGAACCCGTCGCCGCTCACATCGACCGTGCGCGACAGCGCCCAATTCCCGGAGAGCGCAATGACCCAATCACTCGCGTGGGACCAGGTGACCCACGCTGACGTCATCCGTGCGATCGAGGAGTACGACCGACTCGGACCGCAGCAGTTCTTTGCCACCCACGGTTTTGCTCCCACTACGACCTACCAGCTGATCCGGGACGGGAAACAGTACCCGCCGAAGGCGATTCTGGGCACGGCCTACGAGTTCGCGACCGGCCGGCGCCTCACGTCCGGCGACTTCGAAGGCGGCAAGAGCGGGGCCGTCAGGATTCTCACGAAGCTGGGATTTGACGTCCAGCACGTGTGACGATCAGCCCCCGGACCCCGCAACGGTCAGGGTGTGCCGAAGCAGCCGTCGAAGGCGTAGAGGGGATTGATGAACGCCTTGCCGTGTTGGTTGTTGACGTAGAGGGCGCCGACGGCTCCGGGTGGGGATTGGACTTGGTAGCAGCCGTTGGGTTTGAGGGTTACATCCAGCATGGTGGGTCCGGCGCCGTCTGAGGCGCGCTGGTCGGTGATGACGCACGCCCAGTCATCGCCGGCGCCTTTGCCGCTGCCCGCGTTGCTGGTGATCGGCGTGCCACCGCGGTTGCAGACTGCGTGCCAAGGAATGGTGGCGTCGGCTTTCGCGCCGGCCTGCCATTGGTAACGCACCTCGGCGAGGCGGCCGAACGTTGCGGCGATGGAGGTTTCGAGCCGGGTGTGGGTGAGCGCGGTAGGCCCGACGCCGCTGAACGCCAGCAGCAGCACACTGGGCGCCGCTACGGCGGCGCTGAGGCGCACCACGGTGCGCCGACGAGCAGTGGACACCTCGCTGCCGGCGAAGTCACGTCGCCGCAGCAGCCACCAAGCGGCGACGCCGAACACGCCGGTGTAGCCGAGGCTGGTGAGAATCCCTTGCACGATCGGGCCGGTGTGCGCCGGAGTGGTGAACAGGGCGTGCCAGGCGTCGAATGGTGTCGAGGGCAGTACCGAGCGCACGATCTGGCCGGAGGCGATCGCCTCCAGTAGTTGCAGCACGATGGCGACGACCAGTGGGCCCAGCACGCCGATAGCACTCGAGCGGGACGCGATCGATAGCAGCAGTCCGAGCGCGACGAAGGCGGTCGTTGCCAACAGCGTCAGCGCCCAGCTGGCGGCCACCAGAGCCAGCGCATGCCCGGTGCCGATGAGCTGGCCGGACAGCCCGACCAGTGGCGCGGAACCGATCGCGGCCAGGCCCGCGAGCAGGCTGACCACGCCGATGACCGCGAAACCGAACCAGACGCACAGTGTCGCCGCGATGGCCTTGCCGGCAAACAATTCGGTGCGGGTTGTCGAGCGGGTCAGGATCGTCTTCCAGGTGCCGTGCCGGTCCTCGCTGGCGAAGATGTCGCCGGCCACCAGCCCGGCCAGCAGCGGCGCACCGTAGGCCGCCGCCCAGTTGAGCACCGTGAGCGACGTCGCGAACCCGCTCGTGCCTGCCCAGCGGCCGAACAGGGTATCGGCCGGACGGGACGAGGCCGCGCGCATCGCCATCGCGAAGAGGACCGGCACGATGACGCACAGTCCGAGCGTGATCCGCAGCGGCCATTGTCCGGCCAGCTTGGCCAACTCCACGCGCACCGCCACGGCAATGCCTGGCCGGGGCGAGGCGCTGCGCGGTGCCGGCGTGGCAACGGCTCTTGCCTCGGAGATGGCGCTCATGCCGCGACTCCCGTGCCGATGTCGTCGGGCGTGTCGCCTCCGGTGAGGCTGGTGAATAACGCTTCCAGCGGCGGGGTGTCCGGCTCGAGCTGACGTACCGCCACACCGGCCCTGGCCAGCTCGAGCACGAATGCGTCACGCTGCTCGTCGTCGGCGTGGATGATCAACGGCGCACCGGTCGTGAGCCCCCTACCGACCTCCACACGCACGGGTAGCTGCCGGGCCAATTGTGTGGTCATGGTGGCGGTACGAGCCTCGTCGCTCGTCCACATCCGCCACGCGGGCACGGGCGCGGCCGTGTGGAGGTCGGCCTGGTTTCCTGCCCACACGGTGCGACCGTGGTGGATGATCGAGACCCGGTCGCAGATCTCGGCCACCTCGGTCATGTTGTGACTGCTCATCAGCACGGCGACACCGCGATTGGCCAGCGAGCGCAACTGGGCGCGCATGGTCGCCGCGTTCGCCGGGTCCAGCCCGATCGTCGGCTCGTCGAGCACCAGCAGCCGCGGCGCGCGCAGCAGCGCGGCGGCCAGGCCGAGGCGCTGCCGCATGCCGGTGGAGTATGTGCCGACCTTGTCACGGCGCCGGTCGGTGAGCTCGACGGTCGCCAATACCGACTCGGGGGTCGCGCTGGACTGCGTGCCGTCGAGGCGAGCCAGCAGCTCCAGGTTGCGCTGGGCGGTCAGGTACGGATAGAACCTGGGCTCCTCGACGAAGCCGGCGACGGCCTTGCGTGCTGCGACATCATCGGCGGTCGCGTCGCGACCGAAAAGGCGAACCACGCCCGAGTCCGGCCGCAGCAAGCCGAGAATCATCCGCAGCAGCGTGGTCTTCCCGGCGCCGTTGCGGCCCAGCAGTCCGTAGACGCTGCCCTCCGTCACACGCAGGTTGATCCGGTCCACAGCGCGCCGGCCGTCGAAACCCTTGATCACTGCCCGCGTCTCCAACACGACGTTCTCGCTCATGTGCGCGTCGTTCCTTTCGCGAGTGTGGTGCCGGCCGAGGGTCGAGGCCCCCGGCCGGCACCCTTTTGCTGCCAGGTGTTGCGGCGAAAGTGATCAGTCGCCGAGAAGGTCGCTCGGCAGGTTGCGGCCGGGCACTTGGTCGGGCGCAAGGATCTGCTTGTCGCCCGGGAACGGCTTCGACCAGTTGGTCGAGGTGTACCAGTCATAGCGGTTGAGCTGCGCCGGGTTCGTCGCGTCCGGGGCCGCGTTGGCGCCGGTCAGCTTCGGCATGGCCTCGGTCTGGTACCAGGTCGTCCAGGCGCTGGCCACCGACTGCTCCGCGGCCGGAACCGTAGGCGCTGCCGGGCCATTCGTTGCGGTCCCCGCCGAGGCCGCCGACGGGTTGGCCGCGGCGCTCGCCGTTGGGGAAAGCGAGATGAGGCCAGTCACGCCCTGGGTGAGCGGGATCTGGTTCGGCTGAACCGTGTACGGGGTGTCGTCCGGCGTGTTGGTGAACGCGTCATACATCGGCACCGCGGCCTGGTCCATCTGGTTCATCGGCTGGGCACCGAGAATCTGCTCGATCGTCTTCACCACGTTGATCTGCGAGTAGTACTCGCTGTTGACCACGCCGCGGTTCGCGTAGGGGCTGGCGATCAGCAGCGGTCCGCGGTGACCGTCAACGTGGTCGTTGCCCGCCTGGGTGTCGTCCTCGAGGACGAAGATCGCGGAGTCCTTCCAGAACTGGCTGTGCGAGACATCCGAGACGATCCGGCCGACGGCCAGGTCGTTGTCCGCGTTCTGCGCGGTCCCGGTTGGCGCACCACCGGTGTGGTCGTCGCCCATGGTCATGATCGTCAGGTTGGGCAGGTTGCCGGTTTGCTCGGCCTGCTTGAAGTCCTGCTCCCAGATGTCGGTCCGGTACTGGTCAGGAATGCCCGGGTCGAAGTGCGGGTAGTCGTGGTTGCTGATCGTGTTCAGCGAGGGCACATCCGAGACCCACTGAGCCTGGTTGGTCGGCACCGGAAGCGGCCCGATGGCCTTGCCCTCCATGATCTGCGAGTCGGCGTAGTACTGCTGCCAGCTGCCCTGCTTGCCGGTGGTTGCCGCCTCGAACTCGCCGTAATCCTTCACGGTGTTGCCGGCGGCCTCGGCGGTGTTCCAGATGAACCCGTCCCGTTGGTAGGTCAGCGCGTCTCCGCCCGGGTACGGGTAACTACGCGCCCACGCGCTCGCCGCGTTCTGCGCCTGGTAATCGTTGTTGTCGCCCTGCAGCAGCCAGTTGTGGCCGTCCGCCGACAGCATGCCGTTGTCGTAGAAGTTGTCGAACAGGGTGAACGTGCTGGCCAGGCTGTGCTGGTTGGGCGTGACCTGCGCGCCGTAGTTCGTGTACTCCGGGTCGCTGTTGCCCTTGCCGATGTCGCCGAACACCTGGTCGTAAGTGCGGTTCTCCTTGATGATCAGGAAGACGTGCTTGATCGCCGACGGCTGGCCGAGCTGGTTCGGGATTGCCGGGTGTCGGCCGCCGGGGGCGTTGCCGCTTCCGGTCGGGTGCGCGACGTCCCAAGCGTTGTTGTGGAACACCGTCTGCGTCGTGGTGTCGAGCGCCGAGTCGGCCGGCATGCTGAAGGAATCCAGCGTGCCCTGGTATTTGTAGGTCTGCTTCCAGCCGTTGGTGCCGATGCCCTGCTGGTTGCTGACGATCACCTTGCCGAGATTGGCGTCGTACTGCACCTGGTTCGGGTACCAGTCGGTCGGGATGAGGCCCTTGTAGCCCACCGGAGTGCGCTCACCGGCGTAGTTGAACACCGCGATCGCGTTGTCGCGGCCGATGCTCACCAGCAGGTGGCTCGCGTCGGCGAACGTCACCGAGTTCGGCGCTGCGCCGACCGTAGCGCGGTGCAGGGGCTGAACGCTGAACGTCTGCGCCACCTGATGCGACGCCGCGTCGATGATCGACACGGTGTCGCTGTTGGTGTTGGTGGCGAAGACCGCGCCGTCGTGCACGGTCAGCGACGCGGGCTGCAGGCCGACCTTGATCGTGTCGGACACCGTGTTGGTGGCGGCGTCGACCACCGAGACCGTGCCTGTTGTCGACGCGCCGGTCACCGGGTCGGAAACGATGTTGGTGCCGTCGGACTTGTTGGTCGTGTCGCCGGCGACGGCCGGCCGGCCACCACGGTTGGAGACGAACACCTGGTTACCGACCACCGCGACACCCGCCGGGGCGTTGCCCACCGAGATCTGCGCGGCAACGGTGTTCGCCGTGGTGTCGATCACGGCGAGCTTGTTCTTGCCGCTAAGCCCGGCGTAGAGCTTCGTGCCGTCACCCGACACAGCAAGGCTGTACGGGAACGCGCCGCTGCCGACTGAGATCACCGTCGGTGTCGTCGGATTGGTGACCAGTCCGTTCGCCCCTACCGAGTACTTCAAGATGTTGGTCAGCGTCGCGGCATACAGCGTCGAGCCGTCCGGCGAGTAAACCGGCGCCGCGACGCCGCTGCCGCCGAAGGTCTGCAAGACCGAACCGGTCGCGGCATCGAGGATGCTGAGCTGCGGGGTACCGGAGTTGTCGCCACCGGTCTGGGCCGCGATCTTCGTCCCGTCGGGACTGATCCCGGTGCCGATGGTCTGGGCCGAGAACGTGGCGGCGCGCTGACCGAACGGGGAAATCCAGTGGTTGTCGGGCAGCAGGATCGGGCCGCCCGCCTGCTGTTGACCGACCTGGTTGGAACCGAAGGGATTAACCGGGACACCGGCCGTGGCAGCGGTGGCGACACCGCCCGCCGCGAACGTGACCGCAATCGCCCCGGCAACCAGTCGGCGGCGATGCGTCATTAATCGAGTGAGTAGCAATGTATTGCACCTTTCAACTACACGACAGTTCACATTGACGTGAAGAATGAGGAGGAGTGAATGGTTATTCGGAATGGCGGTGCACGGGCAGTCGGTCGTCGCTTGACCGTGCGATGCATAAGACACTTCCTTGCCAGCTGTGTTGCAGGCAGCACGAAATTGCCGTAGCAACGGCGCGCCCACACATGAGTCGTGAAGGGGCAGGCCGCATCGCCTCGATCCGATACGACTTCTCTTGACTACCCGCAATCAACGGGCGATCTGACGAGGTCAGTCAACAGCGACTGAGTGAAACTAGTGGGGGCTCCTTTGGGTGTGGCCGAGGGCGGGGCGATCCGGCCCGCGCGCCAGCCTGCCGATCCGCATTAACTGCCTGCCAACTCCTCCATTACGAATGGCGAACCATTAGGCGAAGGAAATACGACTTGCTGTGTAATGCCACGTCTGCTTTAGATGATCTACATGACCGAACGCGACAACTGGTCGGTCCTCTTAGATCGTGGCGATCCGCCCTGCGTATCGCTGCGTCCAGGTGGTGTCGGCATCGACCGTGATGCCCACGTCGTAGTAGCCCTGCTGCGTCGGCCACATGACGACCTTCGTCTTGCCGCCGCCAACCGCGACGCTCTCGGTGCTGCCGAGATAGTCGTTGGCGGTGAGTGTGTAACGCACCGGCTCGGAACCGTCGTTGCGCAGCGTCAGCTTCACCTGAGCCGGCTGCTGGGTGCCCTCGCCCTTGAGCAGGGCGACGTCCACGCGGGGGAGGCCACCGTCCGTCTCGGCAGCCGGCGCGAGCTGCCCGGCGAAGGACCGAACAAACCCGTCGTTGCAGTAGATCGAGAACGCGTACTTGCCGTCGGTCGCAGTGGCGTCCCAGGTGTACTGGCGCGGCTCGCCTGTTGTGACGGTGAACGGCGTGCTGGAGAACGCCTGGTACTTGTCGGGGAAGACCTGGAAGCTCACGGCCTTCGCCTTCGGGCCGCCGGTCAGGGTCATCGTGGCGCTGACCGTCCCCGTCGCGCGGTCCTCCGAGATCGTCGCGTGCGGATGGAAGCTCAGCGGACGCGGCTTCATGTGGTCGGCCGTGATCGACACCGGCTGCTCGGCGAGCGGGTCCGGGAAGGTAGCCGGTCCCGGTTGCGGGTGAGCGAAGTCGAGCGCGCTGGTTAGGTCGCCCGCGATCGAGCGCCGCCAGTCACTGATGTTCGGGCAGGTGATCGGTTTGCCGAGGTAGGCCGTCCAGAGCTCGAGGAACATGATCGTCGAGGTGTGGTCGAAGACCTCCGAGGCCACGTAGCCGCCGCGGGTCCACGGCGAGACCAGCAGCATTGGCACCCGCGGACCGAAGCCGAGCGGGTAGGAGCCGACGTACTCGCCCGCTGCGCCTGCCTCCGGCCACGGCGGCAGCACGTGGTCGAACTTCCCGTCGTTCTCGTCGTAGTTGAGGATGAACAGCGTGTGGTTCCAGATGTCGGGGTTACTCTGCAGGATGTCGAGCACCCGCTTGACGTAGCGCTCGCCGTGCAGCGTGTCCGCGCTCGGGTGCTCGGACCAGCCGTACGGCGCCACGATCCAGGAGACGGTCGGCAGCGGGAATTCCGCCCCCGGCTGGCAGGCGTCATGGAAGTCTTTGAGGACCGCGTCGAGGTTCTGATCGGAGTCGTTGTTCGGCGAGGTCATGCCGGCGTAGTACGTGCAGTTGCCGCGCCAGATCAGCCCGGTGCCGGGCTGCAGCCTCGGGTCGCCAGCGCTCAGCCCTGCCGGGTCGAACGCCTTGAAGTACTTCAGCTCGTTGTCGCCGTAGTCGCCGACCCAGGTGCTGATGTAACCCTGCCGGCCGTTACCGCTGTTGTCCGAGTAGAGCCGCCAGTCGATGCCGGCCGCCTGGAGCTGCTCCGCCACCGTGATCCACGGACGGTCGTAATTGGACTCATCGGTGTTGCCCGTCTCGCTGTGGGCGGTACCGCTCCACAGGTACTTCCGGTTGGGGTCGGTCGGCCCGAACTCCGAGCAGAAGTTCTGGTCGGCGATGGTGTACTGCGCGGCGACCGAGTGGTAGAAGCCCATGTAGGCGTCGCTGTGGTAGTTCATGCAGTTGGCGCCGTTGTGCTGCACCCACAGGTCCCACTTGCGATGGTTGACGTCGCCCCAGGCTCCGTGGTCATTGCCCCAGAGGCCGTCGTCGACCATGGGGGTGACGATCTTGCCCTTGGCGTCCTTCTGCTGGAAGACGTTGGTGCCGTCCTGGAACCGCAGCGCTTGCTTGTCGCCGAAGCCGCGTATGCCGGGGAGCGTGCCGAAGTAGTGGTCGACGGAGCGGTTTTCCTGCATCAGGATCACGACGTGCTTCAGGTCGGACATGTCGCCGTTGAAGCCGTTCGGCAAGACGGAGGCTGCCGCCGGAGCAGCGTATGCGCGGCCCGGACCGGCGATCCCGCCGAGCACGAGCGCCCCCGCGGCGGCCCCCGCGCCCTGCAGGAACCGACGGCGAGTGGTGCCGGACGTCGTTTCAGCGCTGCCGCCGAGCGCGGACTCAAGCGTGGGGGTGATCGGCTCGTTCGCCATCGAAGCTCCTCACATCCGTACGGATAGATGGATACTTGGGCATAGGTACTGCAGTCGCCCATCAAAGCCAGCCGACACCAACGCCGTGTGAACACCGTCCGAGCGGTGACTGACAGGGCATCGACGGTTACGTGCAGTGGAGCTTCGGTATCCGCTGCGAGGTTCCGATCTCGACGACGCGCCGAGAGCCTCTGCCGGACCCACGAGCCGGCAGAGGCTCTCTG
>JBPYES010000254.1:0-2146 GCA_051984825.1 Jatrophihabitantaceae bacterium | reverse complement strand
TCATCGCCGGCCTGCGATGCTCGATCACGACACCATTCTCCCGTCGATGGGTCAGCCCGCCTTGCTGACGAGCGTGCCGATCTTCTCACCGCGGGCCGCCCGGACGATGTTCTCGTCGACCAGTCCGAAGACCACGATCGGCATGCCGTTGTCGCGGCACAGGCTGAAGGCAGCGGCGTCGGCGACCTGCAACCCGCGCCGGAGCACGTCGTCGTAGGTGATCGTGTCGAACTTGACCGCGTCGGGGTGTATGCGGGGATCCGCGTCGTATACGCCGTCGACACCGTTCTTGCCGAGCAGGAGCACCTGGCAGCCGATCTCGAGCGCGCGCTGCGCGGCAACCGTGTCGGTTGAGAAGTACGGCAGCCCGGCGCCAGCGCCGAAGATCACCACCCGGCCCTTGTCGAGATGCCGCTCCGCACGCCGTGGGACGTACGGCTCGGCCACCTGGCCCATCGTGATCGCCGTCTGGACGCGCGTCGGGACGCCGGCCTTCTCGAGGAAGTCCTGCAGCGCCAGGCAGTTCATCACCGTGCCGAGCATGCCCATGTAGTCGGCGCGATCACGGTCCATACCGCGCTGCGACAACTCGGCACCCCGGAAGAAGTTGCCCCCACCGACGACGACGGCAACCTGCGTGCCACCGACGACGACCTCGGCGATCTGCCGGGCGAGCGACTGGACCACATCGGGGTCGACGCCCACCGAGCCGCCGCCGAATGTCTCGCCGGACAGTTTCAGCAGCACCCGGCGGTACGCGCCATGAGACGGGGAGGCCGCCGTCCGTTCATCGGTCATCGGCGGCCGCTCCTCTCGCGCTGGTGTGCGTGTGATCCTGCCCTATCGATCCGGGCAGAAGACGCTCAGGCCGCGCCCACCTCGAAGTGCGCGAAGCCGGTGACGGTCACGCCGGCGTCGTCCAGCAGCGCCTTCACGGTCTTCTTGGTGTCCTGCACCGACTCCTGCTCGAGCAGCACGTTCGTCTTGTAGAAGCCGTTGACCATGCCCTCGACGATCCTGGGCAGCGCCGCCTCGGGCTTGCCCTGCTCGCGAGCCTTGGCGTTGGCGATGCGCCGCTCGGACTCGACGACGTCCGCCGGCACGTCGTCGCGGGTCAGGTAGCGCGGACGCATCGCCGCAACCTGCATCGCGGCGCCGCGGGCAGCAGCCAGGTCGTCGCCGGTGAACTGCACCAGGACACCAACCTGCGGCGGCAGGTCGGACGCCTTCTTGTGCAGGTACGTGGCGACCTGCCCGTCAACCTTGGCCGCGCGTCGCAGTTCGAGCTTCTCCCCGATCACCGCGGCAAGCGCCTCGATGTTCTCGGCGACACTGCGCCCGTCCTTGAGCTTCTCGGCAAGCAGCGACGGTACGTCGGCGGCCTTCGAGTTCGCGAAGTGCGTGACGATGTCACCGGCAAGCGTCTGGAACTGCTCGTTCTTCGCGACGAAGTCGGTCTCCGAAGCGAGCTCGATCATCGCGCCCTCAGCTGCGGCGACGAGCCCGTTAGAGGCGGTGCGCTCGACACCGCGCTGGGCAGCCTTGGCGCCGCCCTTCACGCGCAAGACCTCGACGGCCTTGTCGAAGTCGCCGTCGGCTTCCTCGAGCGCCTTCTTGCTGTCCATCATTCCCGCGCCGGTGGCGTCGCGGAGCTTCTTCACGTCAGCGGCGGTGTAGTTCGCCATCGTCAGTCGGTGTCCTCGGTTCTCGAAAGGTGTTCAGGCTTCGGCGGCAGGTTCGGTCTCGGACGCGCCGGCCCCGGCCGGCTGGTAGAGGTCGCGCTCCCACTCTGCGAGTGGCTCGTCGGCGGCGAGCTGGCCGGGTTCGGGCTTCTCGTCGCGGCCCGCATTGGCGGCGGCTGCGGCGCGGGCGACCAGGCCGTCGGCGACGGCGTCGGCGATCACCCGAGTGAGCAGTGCAGCAGAGCGGATCGCGTCGTCGTTACCCGGGATCTTGTAGTCGACTTCGTCCGGATCGCAGTTCGTATCGAGGATCGCGATCACCGGAATGCCGAGCTTGCGTGCCTCGCCGACGGCGATGTGCTCCTTCTTGGTGTCGACGACCCAGATGGCGCTCGGCACCTTGCTCATCTCGCGGACGCCGCCGAGCGTGCGCACGAGCTTGTCCTTCTCGCGCTGGAGCATCA
>JBPYES010000253.1:0-7903 GCA_051984825.1 Jatrophihabitantaceae bacterium | reverse complement strand
GTGAAAGTAGACCAGGTTCTGGCCACCGCCCACCGTGCCGCGCACGATGAGGGGCTCCGCGAGCGCGCCGGCCGGCTCGATCTCGAGGATTTCCGGTGCGAGGCCGAGCCGGTCCATCTCCTCGCGCAGGACCTCCGCGCATTCGGCCAGACCGCGCCCCGGCGGGTTCTCCGTCTCGCAGGCCACCAGCCGGATCAACAGCTCGGCCATTTCGTCGGCGCGGCGCTCCAGCCATTCCAGCACATCTCCCATGGAACGAAGGCTATTGCGGAAGAGCCAGAAGGTGGTCCCAAGTTTCGGCGCGGCAGGATCATGCCGTGGAAGACTTATGCGCATGGATCGCATCGACCGGCAGATTCTTGCGGAGCTGCAGAAGGACGGTCGGCTCACTATTACTGAGCTCGCCGGCAAGGTCGGGCTCAGCCTCTCCCCGTGTCATCGGCGGGTGCGCGAACTCGAACGCAGCGGCGTGATCACCGGCTACCGCGCTGTCGTCGACCGTGAGTCGGTCGGGTTGGCATTCGAGGCGCTGGTCTTCGTAACGATGCGGCAGGAGGACCGCGATACCCTGCTCGGCTTCGAGGACGCCGTGACGCGCATCCCGAACGTGGTGCAGGCCCAGCGGTTGTTCGGCGATCCCGACTACTTGCTGCGCGTCGTGACCGCCGACCTTAACGCCTACGCGAATCTCGAGGACGACACCCTGGCGGCCCTGCCGGGAGTGCAGCGGCTGACCTCCACACTCGTCATGAAGCACGTCGTGAACGACCGGCCCATGCCCGTAACCGCGTGACCGCTGCGGGCCATGGCAGGCTCGGGTCGTGGACGAGGCTGAACTGCTCCTGCATCCACTACTGGCCGGCCGCTGGAGCCCGACGACGTTCGACCCCTCCTATGACGCCACGTCGTCCGAAGTGGCGACGATTCTCGAGGCAGCCCGGTGGGCGCCGTCCGCCGGCAACTCCCAGCCGTGGGCGTTCGTCGTCGGACGGCGCGGCGACCTGGTGCACGCGCGCCTGGTGCGGCACCTGACCGGCAGCTCTGCCCCGTGGGCGTCGACCGCCAGTCTGCTCGTCGCCAACCTGTGCCATCGCTTCGTCGAAGACGCCGACTGGGACTACTCCGAATTCGCGCTCTACGACCTGGGCCAGGCAGTCGCGCATATGACCGTGCAGGCCCAGGCGCTGGGCGTGTTCGCCCGGCAGTTCCGGGCTTTCAACCGAGCCGGCCTGGCCGCCGAGTTCGGCGTGCCCGCGCACTGGGAAGTCACCACCATGACCGCCTTCGGCCGTGCCGGGGCGGTGCCGGCTGAGGATCCATCACGGCTGCGCCGGCCGATGAGCGACATCGAGTGGCCGGTGCCGCCGTAGGCTGCCGTGTCATGACGCGCGTCGAGATCGAGACGCCCGCCGGGCCGGCCTGGGCCGACATCGACCGCCCTGCCGGGGATCCGATCGGCGTGTTCTTCGCCGGACACGGCGCCGGAGGCGGCGTCGACAGCCCAGACGTGCGGGCGGCCCGAGACGGCGCGCTCGGCGCCGGCTATCTCGTCGCGCGCATCACCCAGCCGTACCGAGTGGCCGGGCGACGCACGCCGCCCCCGGCGCCGCGTCTCGACGAAGCGTGGCTTGCCGCAACCGCGGCGCTGCAGGAACAACTCGGCGTGCTGCCAGCCATCCACTGTGGACGATCGAGCGGCGCCCGAGTGGCATGTCGCACGGCTGCCGCGTCAGGGGCCGTTGCCGTCGTCGCGCTCGCATTTCCGCTGCATCCGCCGGGAAAACCCGAACGCAGCCGGCTTTCCGAGCTGGACGCGCCGACCGTTCCGGTGCTCGTCGTTCAGGGCGATCGCGACGCATTCGGCATGCCGCCGCCCGACCCGCGCCGCGAGATCGTCGTCATCCCCGGCGACACGCACGCCCTGAAAAAGGACACGCGCGCCGTGGCGGCTGCTGTACGCGCCTTCCTAGACGAGCACGTCCCGCAGGGGCGGAAGCGCCGCGTCCTTCGCCGATAGCTGCGCCCGGTCGGCGACATCGACGGGCAGCGGCCAGACAATGCCGAGGTCGGGGTCGAGTGGGTTGACCGCAACTCCGGGCATGCCGGGCACCCACTCGGCGTCGAAGCAGTACAGGTACTGCGACGTGCCCGGGCTGACGGACTGGAAGCCGTTGCAGACACCGGCCGGCACGAGCACTTGGGTGCCCTTGACGAGCGGCACGGTGACCACCTTGCCGCGACTGGACGAACCGGACCGCACGTCGACATACGCGCCCAGCGCCTCGCCGTGCACGATGGCGACCAGCTTGGTCATCGCCTCCCCGTGCAGGCCCCGAATCGCGCCCTGCGTTGTCTCCGTGGCGTTGACCTGCAGCCAGGGGCCGGCCGTGATGCCCGCGTCGGCGAAGGCGCTGGTGCGGAACAGTTCCCGGACCGTGCCGCGGTCGTCGGCCACCTGCTTCATGCGGATGATGAGCAACCCGTCGATGTCGGTGTGCTCGATCGCGAACGCGGTCATGAGCCGGCCGCCGAGTGAGCACGCGGCTGGAGCGGAGCGAGGCGGCCGGCGGGAGGCACAGTCATGAGCCGGATGCTCTCATGTCGCGATCGAGGCGGTTGTGGCGGCGGTGAGCCCCACCAGGTCGCCGGGCGCGAGTTCGACCTGCAGGCCACGCCTGCCTGCCGACACGAATACGGACGGGTACCCCAGCGCGGAGGCGTCCACCACGACAGGCAGCCGGGACTTCTGGCCCAGGGGAGAGATCCCACCGAGGACGTAGCCCGTCGCGCGCTGTGCCGCGGCCGCCTCGGCCATGACCGCCCGCTTGCCACCGACCGCTGCGGCGAGCGCCTTGAGGTCGAGGCGGCCCGACACGGGTACTACTGCGCACACCAGGCGCCCGTCGATCGAGGCGATCAGTGTCTTGAACAGCCGCCCCGGGTCCACACCCAACGCGGCGGCGGCTTCCTCGCCGTAGCTGTCCGCTCGCGCATCGTGCGCATACGGGTGCAGCGTGTGCGTGATCTTCTGGCGCGCCAGCAGTGCGGTCGCAGGCGTCCCGGTCGCCACGCCATGCCACGCTACGGGAATGCGGCAGGTGATCTCGCCCGTTCCTTCAAGTAGGCGAAGGGAAGGACGATGACCGTGGTCGAAACCGTCCGGCGCGTGAACCCCATACGTGACTGGCCTGCGTGGCAACCGCCCGCGGACGTGACGATCCGGGCACTGCCAAACGGCGGGGCAGCCGTATCCTCCGTAGGAGACGGAGAGAGGAGCGCGGTGCCTGAAGAGACGGTCGAGCAGCGGCGTGCACGGTTCGAACGCGACGCGCTGCCCTTTGTCGACCAGCTCTACGCGGCGGCCATGCGCATGACGCGCAACCCGGCCGACGCCGAGGATCTCGTGCAAGAGACCTTCGTCAAGGCATTCGCGGCATTCCACCAGTTCCAGGAGGGTACGAACCTCAAGGCCTGGCTCTACCGGATCCTGACGAACACCTTCATCAACACCTATCGCAAGCGGCAGCGCCAGCCGCAGCAGGCCAACACCGACACCGTCGAGGACTGGCAGCTCGCACGCGCTGAGTCGCACACCTCCGACGGCCTGCGCTCCGCCGAGATGGAGGCGCTGGACCACCTCCCCGATTCCGACGTCAAGGAGGCGCTGCAGGCGTTGCCGGAGGACTTCCGGCTGGCCGTGTACCTCGCCGACGTCGAGGGCTTCGCGTACAAGGAGATCGCCGAGATCATGGGTACGCCGATCGGGACGGTGATGTCCCGGCTGCACCGGGGGCGCCGGCAACTGCAGCGGCTGCTGGCCGATTACGCGCGCGAGCGCGGCCTCGTCCCGTCCGGCGCGGCAGTCGGCGGTGAATCATGAGCGGGCTGGGCTTTGGCCCCGGTGGGATCGACTGCGATGACGTCATCAAGGACGTGTTCAACTACCTCGACGACGAGTCAGATCCCGCGGCAAAGGACCGGATCCGCCGGCACCTCGACGAGTGCGCACCGTGCCTGCGCCAGTACGGCCTCGAGCAGGACGTGAAGTCGCTGGTCGCCCGCTGTTGCGGCGGCGACATCGCCCCCGAGAGCCTGCGCGTCCGCATCCGGATACGGCTCGCTGAGGTCACCATCGAAGCTGCGCACAGCGAGTACCGCCCCGACTGATCGGCACCGTCAGACCGTCGCGCGCTCCTCGACTCGCGCGCACCGTCTGGTTGTAGGCGGTCACGGTGCCCCAGACCATCGCAGCCGCCCAGCCCACGGGTAGCGCCCGGCGGCGTAGACCTTAGCCCCAAACTGCTCTGTTGGGGAGATAACGCGCTCCGGGATGCCGAATACGCTGATCGGTGATGTCAGCGCTCTCGGATCTGCTCGCCGCCCGCACGTCCCTCGACGACGGCCAAGTCAGCCACCTCCAGCGACTCGTGGGGGAGTGGCAACTGCTCGCCGACCTGTCGTTCTCCGATCTGCTGCTCTGGGTTCCCATCGCGGACGGGACGTTCCTGTGCGCCGCGCAGTGCCGGCCCACCACCGGCCCGACCGCGTACCTGCACGACCAGGTCGGCACCGGGATCCGGGGCGGCCGCGCGATGCCGATGCGCATCGCACTGACCGAGGGGCGCATCTACCGGGAGGCCGACCCGGATTGGGACGGCGACCTGCCGATCCGCCGTGAAGCAATCCCGGTGCGCGCTGACGGCGACGTGATCGCGGTGCTGGGCCGGGACAGCAACCTGGCGAGCGTGCGCAGCCCGAGCCAGCTCGAGTTGGTGTACCTGCAAAGCGCCTCGGATCTTGCCGCGATGGTCGCCGATGGCACGTTCCCCGGCCCGGCGACGGAGTCCGAGGAGGGCGCCGGTCCGCGCGTCGGGGACGGCCTGCTGCGCGTCGAGCGGGACGGCACGATCCTCTACGCCAGCCCGAATGCGCTCTCAGCGTTCCGGCGTCTGGGCGTTACCGGCAACGTCCTCGGTGAGCCGATCGACATGCTGACCAGCACGGTGGCCGACGATCCGTTCGACGCCAGCGACCTGGCCCAGGCCGTCCAGCACGCCATCGACGGCGGCAATCCGACCACGCTGGAGGTCGACGGTGGCGGCGCGACCGTTGCGTTCAAGGCACTGCCGCTACATCCGCGCGGGGAGGTGCTGGGCGCGTTGATCCTGATGCACGACGTAACCGAGGTGCGTAACCGCGACCGGCAGCTCATGAGCAAGGACGCGACGATCCGCGAGATCCACCATCGCGTCAAAAACAATCTGCAGACCGTCGCGGCATTGCTGCGTCTCCAGGCGCGCCGAGTCGCCCTGCCCGAGGCGCGGACCGCGCTCGAGGAGTCGATGCGGAGGATCAGCTCGATCGCGCTCGTCCATGACACGTTGTCGGTGTCGGTGGACGAGGCGGTCGAGTTCGACGAGGTCGTCGACCGGCTGCTTGACATGTTGGCGGACGTGGCCGGGTCGGCAGGCAGGCTGCGGTTGCGCCGGACCGGAACGTTCGGCGAAATCCCGGGAGAGACCGCGACCGCACTGGTATTGGTGCTGACTGAGCTGGTCCAGAACGCGGTGGAGCACGCATTCCCCGGTCGCGAAGCCGGCACGGTGGACGTGGGCGTATGCCGCTCACGCGGGCGGATGACCGTCACGGTGAGCGACGACGGCGTGGGCCTGCCGCCCGGGTTTACGCCCGACCACGGCGACCGGCTCGGTCTCCAGATCGTACGTACGCTCGTTGCGACCGAATTGCGAGGGTCGCTAGAATTGCGCGGTCGCGACGACGGGCGAAGTGGTGCTCAGGCTCAGCTGACGCTGTCGCTCGCGCGATCCTGGGCGACTGCCGGAGAGTGAAGGCTGCGGGTCTAGGCCGTCCTGGCCCGAGTGCGGGCCCGGCGGCGCTTCAGCGCCCGCCGCTCGTCTTCGGAGAGACCACCCCAGACCCCCGCGTCCTGGCCACTTTCCAAAGCCCAGGCCAAACAATCGTGGACCACCGGGCAACGACGGCAAACGGCCTTGGCCTGCTCGATCTGTAACAGCGCGGGCCCGGTGTTTCCGATGGGGAAGAACAGCTCCGGGTCCTCGTCACGGCAGATCGCGCGGTGACGCCAATCCATTGGTCTATCTCTCCTCTACCTCGTGCTACGGCTGGGCTTCGTCGCCGTCGCCGTGCTTGTGAATTCTTTCACGAGCTAGGTCGTGCTTCAAGGTCTGTCTGAACGATGCGGGCGAGATCACGCCAGAGCGCGCGTTGTGCACGCGCCGGCGCACACTGACACTCCGCGGGATTTCCGCTGGGAGAACCCGCCCTACCGACCAGCCTTACCCAATCCGCGCCAGCCGGCAAGCGGTGACCCGCCGGAACTTGCGCGATGCCTACAAACAGGCGGACATTATGCGGCGTAGCGGACTAGATTACAACACTCAGTGACCGGGGCACTGACCAGAACTGCATTTTGTCGCGTGGCTCGAGCAGGTCTCCGTCGACCTGCACGGGCATCGGCTCATCCGCCCGGAGCACGAATCCGGGCAGGTCATGGTGCAGGGAGACGCCCCAACCACCCCTGGTCGGCGGCTTCTTGCGCAGCATCCGGGCGAGCCCGAACCCGGTGCTCGCGACGCCCATGCTCCGGCGCGCGTAGAGGTCCAGCCCGGTGTCGAAGGACGCCTCCGGCGTGGGCCGCAGCGGCCGGTCGCCGAGATACGTCCACGGATCGCAGTTGGCAACGATCGCGTAATACAGGTTGTCGAGCGTGCCGCCGTCGGGCAGCTCGATATGCAGCAGCGGGTGGCGCCGGTCACCACGCAGGAACTCCCTGACGCCGACCTGGGCGTAGAGCAGGTGGCTGGAGCGCTTGCCCCGGCGGCGCTCCTTCTCCACGGCGGCCACGATGGCCGCGTCGAAGCCCACTCCAGCGGTGAACGTGAACCAGCGATCCTCGAGCCGGCCCAGGCTGATCGCGCGCCGCCGGCCGTGCCGCAGTGCATCCAGCAGCGCGCCGGTGGCCTCGATCGGGTTGTTGGGCATACCCAATGCACGTGCGAACACGTTGGTCGACCCGGCCGGCACGACCCCCAGTGCCGGCACCGCGTCGTGGACGCCGTCGGTCAGCAGTCCGTTCGCTACCTCGTTGACGGTCCCGTCGCCGCCGAGGGCGATGACGACATCAACGCCGTCGCGCATCGCGCGGCAGGCCAGTGCCGCGGCGTGGCCGCGGTTGGCGGTTTCCTCGATCGACAGCTCGGACGCACTGCCCAGCGCGTGCGCCAGCACGTCGCGCTGCCGCTCGGACATCGCAGTCGCCGTGGGGTTCACCACGACGACCACGCGCATGTTGCGCAGCCTACTGAATCTCATTCGCCGGTGCGTGTCGCTCTGGCGGCGCCCCAAAGGGGCGCACGCCTCGCGCCACTCCGCGCCTCTCGGCGCGGGCCGCGTCGCGGCCGGCGGCTCTTCGCGCGAGCGCTCATCGCGCTGTGGTTGTCTTCTTGGTTGTCGCCTTCCGCTGTTCGGTGCTACGGCTCATCGGTGTGTTGGGCGGTCGGCTTGGCGGCTTAGGCTGGTGGCGATGTCCGTTCAGCCTGGCACCGATCGGGTGCCCGCTCAGGTGCGTGCCGCCGTGGTGATCGTCGGCCTGCAGGGTCTCGCGTTCGCCGGTGGCGCCGCGGTGCTGGTCGTGAAGACCGCCGTCGGGCATCCGGATAGCGTGGCGCGGGCTCTGTTCGGCGCGGCGTTCGCGCTGCTCGGCGCGGTCGTGCTGGGCTCGTGCGCGCGTGGGCTGCTGGCGCTGCGACCGGTCGCCCGCACACCGGTGGTGGTGATCGAGCTGCTGGCTCTGCCGGTCGGATACAGCCTCGGCTTCCAGGCCGGCCTGATGGCGTACGGGGCGCCGATCATCGTCAGCGCG
>JBPYES010000252.1:0-2234 GCA_051984825.1 Jatrophihabitantaceae bacterium | reverse complement strand
TCAAGACGTTCGTCGCGATCGGCGACAGCTTCACCGAAGGCTTGGATGACTTCCACCCGGACGGGAGCGTGCGTGGCTGGGCCGACCGGGTAGCCGAACTGCTCGCCAACCAGCAGGGCAGCGTCGCTTACGCCAACCTTGCGGTGCGCGGCAAGGTGCTCAGGCAGGTCGTCGCGGACCAGGTCCCGTTCGCGATAGCCGCCCGCCCGGACCTGATCGCATTCTCGGCCGGCGGCAACGACATCATGCGGCCCGGCTCAGACCCTGACGCCGTTGCGATGCGCTTCGACGCTGCCCTGGCCACGCTTCGCACGAGCGGCGCCCGCATCCTGGTCTTCATCGGCATGGATCCCGGCCGCACGCCGGTCCTGCGGCTGCTGCGCGGCAAGATCGCCATCTACAACGAGCATCTTCGCGCGATCGCGGCCCGGCAGGGCTGCGAGGTCGTCGACACGTGGGCGCTCACGCCGCTACGCGATCCGCGCGCCTGGGGCCGCGACCGGGTGCATCTCTCGTCGCACGGCCATGACCGTGTGGCGCGCCTCGCGGCCCGGCAACTCGGCATCGACGCCGGCGACCCGTACGAGGCCTGGCCGGACCTCGCCGTGCCGAAAACGCGGCGTGACGACGTGCAGTGGGCGCGGGAATTCCTGCTGCCATGGATGGGCCGCCGACTGCGCGGCCGGTCGACGGGCGACGGCTACCGGCCGAAACGGCCCGAGCTGGAGGCGCTTTCGGGAGCGTCCGACATGCTGTACCGATGAAACCTGACGCTCAACGGATTCGCGACGACGACCTCAAGTACGTCTTCCACTCCTGGGCGGCACAGAAACTGATCGACCCGATGCCGATCGCGGGCGCCGCGGGTTCGTACTTCTGGGACCACGACGGGAACCGGTACCTGGACTTCTCCTCCCAGCTGGTCAACGTCAACATCGGCTATCAGCACCCACGCCTGGTCGCCGCGATCCAGGAGGCTGCCGGCCAGTTGTGCACGGTCGGGCCGACGTTCGCCTACGAGGCCCGCAGCGACGCGGCCCGGCTGATCGCCGAACTGGCCCCGGGAGACCTCGACGTCGTGCTGTTCACCCTGGGCGGCGCAGAGGCGGTTGAGTACGCGCTGCGGCTGGCCCGGCTGCACACCGGCCGGCACAAGCTGCTGGCCGCGTACCGCAGCTACCACGGCGGCACCGCCGGCGCCGTCACGCTGACCGGCGAACCCCGGCGCTGGGCGAGCGAGCCGGGCATCCCAGGCGTGGTGCACTACTGGGGCCCGTACCTGTACCGGTCCGCGTTCCATGCGACGTCCGAGGCGGAGGAGACGACCCGCGCGCTGGCCCACCTGCGCGACGTGATCACACTCGAAGGCCCTGCGACCGTGGCCGCGGTCATCGTGGAGACGGTGGTGGGGACGAACGGCATCCTCGTGCCCCCGCCGGGCTACCTGGCTGGGATGCGCGAGCTCTGCGACGAGTTCGGCATCCTGATGATCGCGGACGAAGTCATGGCCGGATTCGCTCGTTGCGGCGAGTGGTTCGCGATCGATCACTGGGCCGTGACGCCCGACCTGATCACGTTCGCCAAGGGCGTGAACAGCGGCTACGTGCCGCTCGGCGGCGTGATCATGTCGCAGGCCGTCGCGGACACATTCGCGCAGCGCCCCTTCCCCGGTGGGCTGACCTACTCGGGACACCCGCTGGCGTGTGCCAGCGCAGTCGCGTCCATCGGCATCTTCAAGGACGAGGGCATCGTCGAGCACGCACGCCTGATGGGCACCGACGTCATCGCGCCCGGGCTGGCCGAGCTCGCGGCGCGGCATCCGTCGGTGGGCGAGGTGCGCGGGCTGGGCGTGTTCTGGGCGATCGAGCTGGTCCGCGACCGCGAGACCCGCGAGCCACTTGTCCCGTTCAATGCCGCCGGGACGGCCGCGGCGCCGATGAACGAGTTCGCGGCGGCGTGCAAACAGCGTGGCCTTTGGCCGTTCATCCACTTCAATCGCACGCACGTGGTGCCGCCCTGCACGATCAGCGCAGACGAGCTACGCGCCGGCTTCGCGATCCTCGACGAAGCGCTCACTGTCGCCGACCGTCACACCTGATCCGCCGGGTGTGTCTCTCGGGCACCGCCCCCAAGGGGCGGATGCCTCGAGCCACTCCACGCCTTCGGCGCGGGCCGCGTCGCGGCCGGCGGGCTCTTCGCGCGAGCGCTCATCGCAGGTGCTCGAAGGCGACGGC
>JBPYES010000251.1:0-4718 GCA_051984825.1 Jatrophihabitantaceae bacterium | reverse complement strand
GGACTGACTAATCCCGATGCACTGCTACCCCGGCGATGACGAATGCGATGCCGGCAAGGTCGCGCGGGGTGGGTACTTGCGACAGCACGACCAGCCCGATAACTGTTGCGGCGGCCGGCAGCAGGGCAAGCATCAGCGCGAACGTGGCTCGCGGCAGTCGTGCCATCGCGAGCTGGTCCGTCACGTACGGGATGACCGACGAGCACAGGCCCACCCCGACCCCCCACAGCAGCCACGTCGGATGCGTGAACGTCGGTGCGGCCTGCCCGATCGCGAACGGCGTAGCCACCACGGCAGCGATGAGCATCGCCGCGCCGAGCCGGTCGAGCTTGTCGCCGCTAGTCGCGATCCGGCCGTTTCCGACGTCGCTGTTCGCGACCCGGTGGCCGAGCATCACGTACAACATGAAGCCGGCGCAGTTGGCGAATGCGAACGCGAAGCCGAGCGGCTCGCCGCCGAGTCGCACATCGGTCAGCACGAACACCCCGGCGATGGCCAGCACCAGGGCGGCGACGTTGCGCGGCGTCCGGGTGCCTGCGGCGGCCAACACGATGGTGCCCAGGAACTCGATGGCACCGACGGTGGCCAACGGCAGGCGATCGATGGCCAGGTAGAACAGCGAGTTCATCGCAGCGAGGACGACGCCGAGCGCGATAAGCAGGCGCCGCTCGTCCGGACGCCGCAGCAGCCGCCAGGGACGCCGCCAGACAGCGAAGACCAGCGCGGCGCTCGCGATGCGCAGCCAGGCGACGCCAAGGACGTCCACGTGCACGAACAGCAGCACCGCGAACGACGGTCCGAGGTAGTGGAACACGGCGCTGACCAGGAAGAAGCTCGGCGCCGGCACCCGGTCCAGCCGGGCGAGCCGGACGGGCGGTGACGCGGTCAACTGCATGCAACTAGGGTGGCAAGGCGATGCGCCCCAAGGAATGGCATCCTTAAGGTGAGGAGGCCGACATGGCTACAGAGTCAAGGCAGATCGAGCTCGATGACGTGAACCGCCAATTGCTGCGCGAGCTCCAGGACAACCCCCGCATCACCATGTCGGCGCTGGCCAGGCGGGTGGGAATGTCCGCGCCGGCGGTTACGGAGCGGGTTCAGCGCCTGGAACGATCCGGCGTGATCGCCGGCTACCGCGTCGACATCGACCCCGCGGCGCTGGGGATGCCCGTGGCTGCCTACGCGCGCATCCGGCCGGTGCCCGGCCAGCTGCCGAAGATCGCCGCGCTCGCGAAGCGCATGCCGGAGGTCAGCGAATGCCACCGCATCACCGGCGAGGACTGCTTTCTCGTCAAGGTCCACGCACCGACCATCGACGGACTGGAGCAGATTCTGGACCAGTTCCTGGTGCACGGGACCACGGTGACCTCGATCGTCGTGGCGAGCCCGGTCCCGCCTCGCGCGCTGCCCGTGCCGTGACGGTGTAATGCGGCAAGATGGCGAGCATGGCGCGGTTGCTGGCGGTCGACGGCAACTCACTGGTGCACCGGGCCTACCACTCGCAGGCGCGCACCGGCCACGAAGCCTGGGCGGTGCGGGGGCTGCTGTCGCAGCTCGTCACTGCTGCCGAGCGCGTGTGCCCGGCGGCGATCGTTGTCGGCTTCGACGACCCGGACGTCAGCGTGCGCCGTGATACCTGGCCGCAGTACAAGGCGCAGCGCGCCGACAAGCTTTCCACCCTGGTGGATCAGCTGAAGTTTGCCGCTGAGGTGCTGGACGAACTCGGTGTCGCCGTCGTCGTCCCGCCCGGCTTGGAGGCTGACGACGTCCTCGCCTCAGCGGCGCGCTTCGCCGCCCAGCACGGCGCGGACACCGTGATCATGACGTCCGATCGCGACGCGTTCTCCCTCATCGACGAGTCCACGAGCGTGCTGCGCATCATCGACGGTGGCGTTGAGGCATCCCCGCTGCTCACGCCGGCACGGCTGGCGATGCTGCTCGGTGTCCGTCCCGACCAGTACCGCGACTTCGCGGCACTACGCGGCGACGCGTCCGACAACCTGCCCGGGGTGCGCGGCATCGGGCCCAAGACGGCAGCCATCCTGCTGCGCGAGCTGGGCTCCGCCGAGGCGGCATTCGACGACGTGGCTGCCGGCGGGGAGCGCGTCGTCGCGGCGATCGGCCCGGCCGGGGCACGCCGGCTTGCCGCGCCCGGCGCCCGGGAGGCGTGGGAGCTGAACTGCCAGGTCATGACGATGCACGACGACATACCACTTCGCGTCGACCTCGGCGGCGGCCCCGGATGCCTCCCCCTGGACCCGGCGGCGGTGCGGGCGACGTTCCTGGGCCAGCAGCTGACTTGGACCGTCAGCGCCGCACTACGGGCGCTGTGCGACCAGGAGCCACGTGACGCCGAATGGCCGGACGAGCCGGTCGCCACCTGGGCGGGTCGTCCGAGCCTGCCGCGTCTTGCGCCCAAGCCACAGCAACTGGCGCTGTTCTGACGTCCTTTGAACCCGGCTGCTATGCGCGTACGACCTCGAGGCCGGCGTCGCGGTAACCGCGGATTGCATCGTCGCCGGCCTCGGTGTCGGTTACCAGCACGTCGATCGACTGCAGCGGGAACAGCCGGGCGAACGCGCGATGCCCGAGCTTGGAGCTGTCCGCGACCACGATCACCTTGCGGGCGCGCGCGGCCATCAGCCGGTTGATCGCGGCCTCGCTCTCCTCGTGGGTCGTGGCCCCGCCCTCCAGGTCGATGGCGTCGACGCCGAGCACGGCGATGTCCAGCGACAGTTGGTCGAGGACGCCGCTGGCAAGGGGTCCGATCAGCTCGTACGACTGCGGCCGCGCGACCCCGCCGGTCACCACGATCTTCAGGTGCGCGCGCACCGCGAGTTCGGTCGCGATGTTCAGCGAGTTCGTCACGACGGTGATGGACGGGTTGTAGGACGACTGGGGGTCGCCGCGCAGCGCCAGCGCGCGTGCCACCTCGGTCGTCGTGGTGCCGCCGTTCAGGCCGACGATCGTGCCCGCACCGATCATCTCG
This sequence comes from Jatrophihabitantaceae bacterium, assembly GCA_051984825.1. GTDB lineage: Bacteria > Actinomycetota > Actinomycetes > Mycobacteriales > Jatrophihabitantaceae > DASXRA01. Next base: position 1,729 of record JBPYES010000251.1, on the reverse strand, counting down.
GCAACGGTCTTGCCGATGCGCTGCTTCTCCGACGCGTGCCGGGCAGCTTTGTAGCGCAACGGGAGGTCGTACGCGGCGTTGTTCGACACCGCACCTCCATGGGTGCGGGTGAGCAGTTGCTGCTTGGAAAGCACGTCGAGGTCGCGCCGGATCGTCGCCGCGGAGACATGCAACTCGGCCGCAGCCAAGTCGACGTCAAGGCTGCCGTCGCGTCCCAGCAGTTCGAGGATGGCGCCCAGCCGTTCGTACTTGCTCATCTCGCCCGTTCCAGGAGGCCGATTTCCTGCAAGTCCAAGGACTGAGACAGTACGCGTTGCAGTGCCGCAAGAATGAGCACGCACGCGCAACGAATGGGAGCAGCCATATGACGTTCGTCGAGGACGAGATCGCCAGCCAACCCGACTGCTGGCTGGCGGCGACCGAACAGGCTGATGGGACGCCGCTGCCGGCCGCCGGTGAGCGGGTCGCGGTGGTCGGCTGCGGCACGTCGTGGTTCGTCGCGCAGTGCTATGCGGCGCTGCGCGAGCGAGCCGGGCTGGGCGAGACCGACGCATTCGCGGCGTCCGAGGCACTGATCGAGCGCCGGTACGACCGCATCGTCGCGATCACCCGGTCCGGCACCACGACCGAAGTGCTCGACGTGCTGCGTCGCGCCCAGGCGCCGACGGTCGCCGTCACGGCGGACGGCGGTACGCCCGCCGCCGAGGCGGCCACGGACACGGTCACGCTCCCGTTCGCCGACGAGCAGTCCGTGGTGCAGACCCGGTTCGCGACGACGACGCTGGCGCTGCTTCGTGCACACCTCGGCGAGGACCTGAGCAGCGCCATCGCCGACGGGCGCACCGCCGTGGCAAGCGAGCTACCCGACGGCGTGCTGGAGCGCGGCCAGTTCACGTTCCTGGGCCGGGGCTGGACAGTCGGGCTGGCCAATGAGGCGGCACTGAAATTCCGCGAGGCGTCGCTCTCGTGGTCGGAGTCGTATCCCGCGATGGAGTACCGGCACGGGCCGATCAGCATCGCCGATGTGCGCAGCGTGGTGTGGATGCTGGGCCAGGCACCCGACCGGCTGCGCGACGATGTCGTCGACGCCGGCGCTAGCTGGGTCGACTCGCGACTCGACCCGATGGCGGAGTTGATCCGTGCGCAACGCACGGCCATCGCGCTCGCGGATGCGCGCGGCCTCGACCCCGATCAGCCCCGAAACCTCACCCGCTCGGTCATCCTCCAGGGACCCTAGGTTCAACGCCATGGAGTGCGTTATCGCGCTGGACGTTGGCGGCACCTCGATCAAGGCGGCGCTCGTGGACAGCGCCTTCCGGGTGATCGCGTCCCGCCGCGTCGCGACGCGGAGTGAGGACGGCCCGGACGCGGTCGTCGAGCGCATCCTCGACACTGCTGCGGAGCTGCAGAAAGCCGCGGTGCAGCAGGGCTTTCTGGCTCACGCCGCCGGGGTCGTGGTGCCGGGCATCGTCGACGACGGCGTCGCCGTGTTCGCGGCGAACCTCGGCTGGCGCGACGTGCCGCTACGGGAGCTGGTGCACAAGCGGCTCGGCATCCCGGTGGCGTTCGAACACGATGTGCGCGCCGGCGGTCTCGCCGAGGGGCAACTCGGCGCAGCACGCGGGGCCAGCGACTACCTGTTCCTGCCCATTGGCACCGGCATCGCCGGGGCGATTGTGCTCGGCGGTCAGCCGTACTCGGGGCATGGATACGGCGGCGAGATCGGGCA
>JBPYES010000250.1:0-4941 GCA_051984825.1 Jatrophihabitantaceae bacterium | reverse complement strand
GCGGACGGGTAATCGGCGTGGTCAGAGCTGTTCATTCCTCGCACACCGCCGATGGCCGCGAGATCCTCGTCGGTCGTGGCGAGCGTTTCGGCCTTGCGCAGCCAATCCTCCGCAGTCTGGCGTCGCCCCGCCTGCACGTCGATGTAGCCGAGCTCGCGGTAGGCAACTATGGCGGTGCGGTCATCGCCGACGTGGGTGGCCAGCTCGACCGCCTCGCGAAGCAGGATCGACCCTTCCTCGTCGCGTCCACGTGCCGCGTGCACCAGCGCGCCGCCAAGCGCGTTGAGCGCCACGGCCTTGAGTGCGAGATCACGGCAGCGATCGGCTTCGTCCACTGCTCGGCGCAGGCATTGCAGACCCGCGTCGACGGCACCCGCGGCGAGCGCTGCGCGGCCCGCGTCGAGCTCGCTCGCTGCTGCGGCGCGTCCGCTGACGGGAGCAGTCATCGCCGAATGTGCTCCGACGAACGCCGCTTCACGAAGCACGGGGGAGACGGGAATCCCCAGTTCCCGTTGGATCACGTCCTCGGCGACCGCGACCTGCCGCAGCGCCGCTGCCTGGTCACCGGAAAGTGCCAGCGCGCGGACCAGCAGTTCATGGTTGCTCTCTTCGAGCGGGTTGGTGGCCACGATCCGAGCCGCGTAGGCGACCGCGTCCTGCGGACGGCCGGTTGCGAGCAGCGAGACAGCGGCCTGTCGAAGGCGTGCATCGAGCAGGGCCGCGACGCGGTGTCGTTCCACGACAAGCCACGAGTCGAACAATTCGTTCCCGGACAGGTCGAGCCCGTCGAGCAACTCGCCGGTGATATCAAGCAGCCGCGTCTCGTCGCCTTCGCCGTCGAGCAGCTGCACGTCGACGCTGACGTCCGCGCCGACCACACAGCGCAGTGGGTCGCCGTCAAGCCGGAGCCCGCCACCGATACAGCGGCGCAGCTCGGCGAGTGTCCACCTGAGCGCAGCGAGCGGATCGTCGGCGTCGCCGAACAGCATGTACGCGAGGTGACGCCGCGGCGGAGGCTGCGCTTCCAGCAACAAGTAGGCGAGCAGGGCCCACGCCTTGCGGCCACGCGGCGGCCGTTGCAGTCTGCCGTCACGCTCGATCGCCGGCTTTCCGAGCAGCCGGATCATCACCATGGACCTCACCCCGTTCCGGAAATCCTCGCGGATCACGACCGGCAGGTACAGACCGTCGGCCGCTGCCCGGCCGGCCGCCCGCTCCGTGTCACGGGGCGGACAGCCGACTTAGGCGCGGCTTGCCGGCATGTCAGCCGGTCAACGCCGCGGGTGCGCTGCGCACCGCCTGTACATCGGCAGTTGTCAGCGGCTGACCGCCGATGGCGTAATCGCCGCTGCGGACCTCCTCAATGGCAACCACGGTGTAGGGGCGCACGTTCTCACCCTCCACGGCGACGAGTGCCTCGCTGACGCCCTTGAGCATCTGCTCTTTCTCCTGCGGGGTGAACACGTTCTCAATCACCCGGATGCTGACGAACGGCATGGCCATATTCCTTTCGTTGTCGTAGGTATGCCGGGGCCTACCGTTCCCGTCGGTCGTGTGACGAAGCGTGTGACAGTGCGCGCCCTTGGGCCGGACATGGCGCACGTCACCAGCGATCCGGTTTCACACGCCCGATCACACGGCCGTTCCTGATCCTCGGCGGAGTACCTCGACCCACCACGTGAGGAGTTCTCCGCCATGACATTCGCGATGAACGAGGCAATCGCTCGCGAGCGCCGCGCCGCGCCGCGCTGCAGGCCGAGGCCGAGCGGGCCCGGCTCCGTAGGGCTGCTCGCCATGAACGCCGATCACGAAGACCCGTTCGGCAGCGCAGCCCCGTCACGCTCTCCGCGCTCGGCGGCCATCGGCCGACACGTGCCGTCCTGCTGGCGACCTGCGCCGGAGCGTTTCTCGTCTCGCTCGACGTGTCGATCGCCAATGCGTTGCTGCCGTCGATCGGCGGTACCTTCCGAACGGGCGATCGAGCCGCGTTGGCGTGGATCATCACTGCCTACGCCATCGTCTACGCGGCGGTGCTCGTCCCAGCCGGCCAGCTGGCAGATCGGCTGGGACGCCGCCGGGTGTACCGGGCGGGCATGGGCCTGCTCGCACTGGGCACCGTCGTGTGTGGCCTTGCACCGGATCTCCCCTTGCTGATCGCGGGGCGCGTTGTGCAGGGCATCGGCGCGGCTACCGTTTCGCCGGCCTCGATGGGTCTGTTGCTTGCCGCGGTCAATCAGCAACGTCGATCTACCTACGCCGCCCGGTGGACCGGCGCCGCCGCCCTCGGTATCTGCGCCGGACCGATCCTTGGCGGCACGTTGACCGACGTCGCGGGATGGCGCTGGGCGTTCCTCACGCCTCTGGCAATCATCGCGATCGTGTTCTTCGCAGACCGCGGGTTGCCCCAGACGCCGCGCCTGCCATCTCGCGCCGTCTCCGACCCGGCGGGTGCGCTGTTGCTCGCCACAGGCACCGCAGCGATCACGTTCGGCATCTCGGAAGCGCCGCATTACACCGTCACGAACAGCAGGATCGTCGCCGCGCTGGTCGGCGGCGTCGCCTTGATCTGCCTGTTCGTCCGCCGTTGCACGCGTACGTCGGCGCCGCTCCTGGATCTCCGGTTGCTCCGGCAGCGGAACACGGCACTCGCGACGCTTGCGATCGGCCTGTATGCGTCGGCCTTCTTCGGCCTGCTTCTCACCTTCGTGCTCTACCTGGTCGGCCCATGGCAGCTCTCACTGCTGCAAGCGGGCTTGGTGATTCTGCCGATGGGGCTTCTCGTTGCGACGATGACCCTGCGATTGAGTGAACTCGCCGACCGAGTGGGATTTCGGCTGCCGCTCACCGTCGGCGCGACGCTCATGGCCGCTGGTCTCGTGGCGGCTGTCGCCTGCGGAGGGCCGCGCTACACGCCGGTCTGGTTCGTTGCCGAGCTCGTTATCGGCGTCGGCATCGGCTTGTGCTACCCGCTGCTCACAGCAGCCGCCCTCGTCGGGCTTCCGGCATCGCAACTCGCGGCAGGCGCGGCGGTCAGCCACACTGCCCGGCAAATCGGCGCGGCGGTCGGAATCGCCGCTGCTGTAGGGGTTCTGGGGACTGCCCAGCTTCCCTCCCTGACTCGCTTTCACGCCGCCTGGCTCGTCGCCGCTGCCGGCTGCCTGCTCGCGGCCGTGACGGCTTCGGCAATGCGAAAGGCGTGACCTCAGATGCGGAGCAGTTCGTTGCCCGGCCCATCGATGCCCGTTGCGGGGATCGGCGCTCTGCTGGGCGTCTGGGCCCATCCTGACGACGAGGCGTACGCGTCGGCCGCGCTGATGTCACTCGTCCGGTCCGTCGGGAATCGCGTCACCGTGGCCACTGCCACCCGCGGCGAGCAAGGCACGCAGGAGCCCGATGCCTGGCCGCCCCATCGGCTGGCCGCGCTGCGCGAACGCGAGATGCGCGCCAGCCTCGCCGCGCTTGACGTCCGAGAACACCACTGGCTCGGCCACCACGACGGCACGCTCAAGGACGTGCCCGAGGTCCCTGCAGTGCAGCAGATCATCGATTTGATCGGCACCGTTCAGCCCGACACGATCGTCACATTCGGCCCCGACGGCCTAACGGGACACCCTGATCACCAGACCGTATCCGGCTGGGTCACGACCGCGTGGCACGCCCTTGGCCGTCCGGGGCGGCTCTGGTACGCCACACTTACCCCCGAATTCCACCGCACATGGGAGCCGGTCAATACCAGGGTCGGCCTCTGGATGCCGCGAGCTATGCCGCCCTGCGACCCCGTCACCGATCTCGCATTCGCGCTGCATTGCGACGAACAGCTTCTCGACCGCAAGCTCGTCGCGCTCCGGGCGCACGCTTCTCAGACAGCGCACCTCATCGCCGAGCTCGGCGTCGATCATTACCGGCGTTGGTGGGCGACCGAGGCGTTCATCAGCGCCGACCGCCACGCAGACTCCCGGCGTACGGCGGCTTAATCAGCTCAGCGGCGCTTCACGGCAGCGGCGGGGTGCCGGTGACGCCCATGACCAGCGAGTAGAGCGCCGTGTCGGCAGCGATGAACATGCGGTTGAGTCTGGCGCCGCCGAAGCGGATGTTGGCGACGACGTCGGGGACCAGTAGCCGACCGATGAGCGTGCCGTCGGGGTCGTAGCAGTGCACGCCGCCGTGCATGGCTGCCGCCCAGAGTCGGCCGGCGTCATCGAAGCGGATGTTGTCGAAGTTGCCGATCTTGCATTCGGTGAAGATGTCTCCGCCGGTGAGCGTGTTGTCCTCGCGCACATCAAAGACACGGATGTGGTTAGCCTTGCTGTCGCTGACAAACAGCCGGCTCTCGTCGAGTGAGAAGACCAGGCCGTTGGGTCCGCGCAGCCCGTCCGCAACCAGGCGGACGTCACCGCTGGTGGGGTCGACGCGGTACACATTGCACGAGCCGATCTCACTCTCGCCGCGATGCCCCTCGTAATTGGTGGTGATCCCGAAGTCGGGATCGGAGAACCAGATGGAGCCGTCGGACTTGACGGCTGCATCGTTCGGGCTGTTGAACCGCTTGCCCTGGTAGCGGTCGGCGATGACGGTGATCGAGCCGTCGTGCTCGGTACGGGTGACCCGGCGGTTGCCCTGCTCGCAGGTGATCAAACGGCCCTCACGATCCAGCGTGTTGCCGTTGGGGTAGCCGGCGGGCGAACGGAAGACGCCCACCGCGCCGGTGGTCTCGTCCCAGCGCAGCAAGCGGTCGTTGGGGATGTCGCTCCACACCAGGTAGCGGCCCGCGGGGATGTAGAGCGGACCCTCGGCCCAGCGGCATTGGTCATAGATCACCTCCAGCCGGGAATCGCCGACGTGGGCCCTGCCGGTGCGGAACCGGTCGTCGAGGATCTCGTACAGCTGCGGGCGATCGTCGGGCATAGCCGCTCTCCTCAACCAAGAATCAGAACGTGATGC
>JBPYES010000249.1:0-4102 GCA_051984825.1 Jatrophihabitantaceae bacterium | reverse complement strand
CAGCTCATGGCGACGAGCAGGACATGATCGAGCATGGTCGGCCGGCCGGGGATTGATGCCGCGGTCCGGATGTCGATGTCGTTGCTTGTCATGCGCTTGCTTGATCGGCTACTGGTCCGGTTCAGGCTCGCTGGAGGCGCCATGAGTACCGGAGTCGCGCGACCGTGAGGGTGGCCGCGAGCGTGACCACGGCCGGGGCGACGGCGACAATCGCGAACATCCACCAAGGCGAGCCGGAATGGGTAACCACGACGATCGGAACCTGATCGGGCGCTGCTCCCGTGTAACGGTCCGCAATGGGGATGGGGTTCGCGCCGGCAGTGCCGGCGCTGACCAAGTACCCTGCGGCACAACGAGGGTGGCCAGGGCAACCGCGCTCAGGCGACGCGCGTAGTGCATGGTCTACCTCCGTGGTCGATAGCCACGTCCGACGAGGTACTGAGACCTCCTCGCCTCCAACAGAGGGACCGCCTGATGGTCTTGATACCTCTGCTCAGGCGTGCCATCGCGGCGTCTTAGCTCAGCGTGGACGGCGTGCGAGCACTGAACTACCCGCCCGGACCGGATCCGCTCAACCATGTATCCGGTGGTCTTTGCCGGGCGCCGTCGCTGCGTCGGTTTAGCGCGGCGTCGGCGTCGCGGACCTCCTAGCCGTCACCATTTCGTCGCACGCTATAGCGCTTCGTTTTACTCAGCATTTCTGCCTCTTCAGTTCGCGCACCAGCATGCGAAGGGCGCCAGAGACGATCACACCGGCAACTGGGCTAGGGCGTTTGGATGCTGACTCGTGCGCGCAGGCCGCCGAGTTCGGAGGCGCCGAGGGAGAGTTTTCCGCCGTGTCGGTTGGCTTCGGCTTCGACGATGGCGAGGCCGAGTCCGCTGCCCGCAGCGGTGGCACCCGGGCCGCGTTGGAAGCGGCGCATGACGCGTTCACGCTCGGCTGGTGGGATACCGGGACCGTCGTCGTCGACGACGATTTCGGCTCCGCCGTTGAGCGGCGTGACCTGCATGGTGATGTGCCCGCCGGGACGTCCGTGCCGGGCAGCGTTCTCGAGCAGGTTCTCGATCACGCGCCAGAGTCCGTCTCCGTCACCGATGACAGTCGGTCCGGACTCGGGCAGATCAACGTCGATCGACAAGTCAGGGTGACGTGTGCGGGTCACATAAACGGCGCTATCGGCGATGTCGCCGAGGTCGACCTGGCTGCCGGATCGATCGAGCCCCGCTTCGCCGCGGGCGAGGCTTTGCAACCCGTCGACGAGTCGGTTCATCCGCTCCGACTGGGTGGTCGCGACCTCGAGCGCGAGTTCGCGCTCGTCCGGGCTGGCGTCCGGGAAGCGTGCGATGTCGAGGTTGGAGCGGATGGACTGCAGCGGCGTGCGCAGTTCGTGCCCGGCATCGGCTGCGAAGCGTCGTGCCGCGACGAGAGCTTGTTCGCGAGCGGCGATTGCGCTCTCGAGGCGTGCGAGCATCTCGTCGAGTTCGCCTGCGAGCGCAGCTACCTCGGTCGGTTGTCCGGGCTGTTGAACACGGACGCCGAGATCTTCGGCGTCGCTGATGCGTGCTGCTTCACGACGAAGAAGCTGCAGCGGGCGCAAGGCGAGACGAGTCATGAGCAGGGTGGCGACGAGTGCGATCACGAGGCCCGCGGCAGTGGTCCAGAAGACGGTCGTACGCAGACTCGCTGCTCGCGCAGAGATCCGTTCCTGGGCTCCTACCTCGATCAACAGTCCGGCGGGACCGCTGACGACGGCGCTGCGCCAATGCGCACCCGCGATCGTCGTCGTGCGCGCCCCCGGTCGCATTGACATTGCGGGGAAACCGTTCGGGACGGTGCCGAGTACGAGCTGCTGACCGGTTTGCGGGTTCACGGCACGCACGAAGGCGATGCGCCCGACGGGGCTGGCCGTATCGCCGCTCGCGGCGAAGGCGTCACGAAGGGGCCTCCGTACGTCGATGAACGGCGGCGGTGGGCCGTTCGGCGGCGCAGGCTCCGCGACCGGCTGCCCGGACCTGTCGAGCACTTCTAACGGCACTGCTGCACCGGGTGCGCTTCGGGGAGGGAGGATGCCGAGGGTGCCGGCAACCCACGGGGTGAGGTTCCCGGCAATGCGCTGCAACTCGCCGGCGGCATCGCGGCGGTCACGCTGCTCAGTCACGCTGACGATCAGAAAGCCGCCGCTGATGAGCACGACGGCGACGATGACCAGCACGCCTGCGGTAACCCGGACGCTAAGCGACGACTTCAGCATGGTCGCCGCAACACGAAACCCACCCCCCGCACGGTCCCAAGTATGCGAGGCGCACCAGCCATGTCCAGCTTGCGGCGCAGGTGGGAGATGAATACGTCCAGCGCGCGGCTTTCCGGCGCGAAGTCGTAGCCCCACACCAGGTCGAGCAGCCGGCCGCGGCTGAGCGTGACGCCTGGATTGCGGGCCAGCGTCTCCAGCAGGGCGAGTTCGCGTCGGGTCAGGCGCAGGTCGCGACTGTCCCAGGTGGCGACGCCCGCATGCGAGTCGACGAGCAAGGGACCCAGCCGTAGCGGAGGATCGACGACGGCTGCCGGTTCTGAGTTATATGCGGCGCGGCGCAGCAGTGCTCGGAGCCGCGCCGTCAGCTCATCCATTGCAAACGGCTTGACGAGGTAGTCGTCCGCGCCGGCTTCCAGCCCGGCGATGCGGTCATCGACCTGATCGAGCGCCGACAGGATCAGGATCGGTGTCGCCAAGCCGCCGGCACGCATCCGCGCGGTCACGATCCGGCCATTTAAATCCGGCAGGCCGACGTCGAGCACGACCGCGTCCAGTCGGTCTGCAGCAACAACACCGAGCGCCTGCGTGCCGTCCGCAGCAGTCAGGACGGTGTATCCCTCGAGTTCGAGCCCACGCCGCAGCGAGTCGACGATTACCTCGTCGTCGTCGACAACCAGAATCCGCGCTCTCGTCACGCGACCGCTCCCGGTGCGGGCGCGCGCACCACCCCAACCATGCGCACCATGATGGGCTCTGCGGAAACGAGGAACCTCGTGCTTGTCCCGATCACGGAGCCGGCGGAACGCTCGTTGTCTTTGCCGGCGCACACGAATTCCCAGATCTGGCTGACCAGGGCAACCTCCTAGTTCGTGGAAGACCCCGAACAGGCGGCCGCGATCCGGAGCGGCAGGCTGGCCGCCGAGATCGTCGACGCGGGTTTTGGTCAGCGGCGGCGTTGCCGCGGACTTCGGAATGCATGCTCGTAGCGGTTGCTGCTACTCCTACCATCCCTGACTGAACGAGAACAACGCGCTGATGCGCGGTACCAGGATCGCAACGTGCCGCCTCCCTCCCCCCAGGTAACGGCCTCTCGCGATCCTGGCCCGCCGGCCGCGCCTGAAGCATGGACCAGGCCCGGTCGTTTGTGTACAGCGCTCGACAGCCGGGGCGCGCGTGCCATCGATCGGGAGGCTCGGGGCATCCCCCGCGATAGCTACCGAAGCGGGCCCGACTGCGTCCCCGGCTGCCGCCGGCGCCGCCGCGGCGAAGCTGCCGTGAGCGATCCTGTGCGCCATGGCGTAGCAGACTCGCACCCCACTGTTAAAGAATTCCTAACGCGGCTGGCGCTCGCGGACGATTGACATACAACGCCCATGCCAACGCCGAGGAAATCGCGGGACGGTAGGCAGATTGCACACGAAGCCCAGGTCCGCTTTCGGGATATCAGATCTCAGAAAGGATCAGGCATGCCTCGTCGCATCCTCGTCATGGGAGGTGCCGGGTGTGACTTTCACAATCTCAACGTCGCCTATCGGGGTGCTGCCCTGACGCCGGAGAGCTTCAGAAGGCGGTGAGCTCCTCGGCGAGTTGGCCGACCGCCCACTCCAGGTCGGCCGCGTCGATGACCAGGGGCGGCGAAAGCCGGATGGTCTGCTCGTGAGCTTCCTTGGCCAGGACACCGCGCCGGAGCAGCCCTTCGCAGACGTCGCGGCCGGTGCGGTGGGCGACGTCGATGCCGGCCCATAGGCCCCGGCTACGCACTGCGGTGACGGCCGAGGCGGGCAGTGCGTCCAGCATCTCGGCGAAGTGCTCGCCTAACACGGCTGCGCGTTCCTGGTATTCGCCGGTGG
>JBPYES010000248.1:0-15821 GCA_051984825.1 Jatrophihabitantaceae bacterium | reverse complement strand
GGCCGACGGACATGCTCGTCATCCTGGAGTCGATGAAGATGGAGATCCCGGTGCTGGCCGAGGTGTCCGGCGTGATCGTCGAGGTGGCGGTTGCGGAGGGCGACGTGGTCACCGAGGGAGACACGATCGCGGTGATCGAGACGGGGGGCGTGAGCAAGTGAGCAACGTAGGCGCAATGGACGTGCCACAGCAGCGAGTGCTGCGTACCAGCATTCCCGGGCCGCGTTCTGTGGCCCTGCACGAGCGGAAGGAGACCGCGGTCGCGCCGGGGGTCGGCACGACCCTGCCCGTGTATGTCGAGCGTGCAAGCGGCGGGATCGTTGTCGACGTCGACGGCAATCAGCTGATCGACTTCGGCTCGGGCATCGCGGTGACGTCGGTCGGCAACGCGGCGCCGCGCGTCGTGGCCGCCGTCCGGGAGCAGGTCGCCGACTTCACGCACACCTGCTTCATGATCACGCCGTACGAGGAGTACGTCGCGGTATGTGAACAGCTCAATGCGCTCACCCCGGGTACGCAGAGCAAGCGGAGCGCGCTGTTCAACTCCGGCGCGGAAGCCGTCGAGAACGCGGTCAAGATCGCCCGCTCGTACACGGGCCGGGCCGCGGTCATCGCGTTCGACCACGCCTACCACGGCCGGACGAACCTCACGATGTCGCTGACCGCGAAGAATATGCCGTACAAGCACCGGTTCGGGCCGTTCGCCGGAGAGGTCTATCGTGCGCCGATGGCCTACCCGTTCCGGTGGCCGACGGATCACTGCGCCGAGGAGGCCTTCGCGGCGTTCGCGGACGTCGTGCACACCCAGGTCGGCGAGGCCAACACCGCCGCGGTGCTCCTCGAGCCGATCCAGGGCGAGGGCGGCTTCGTCGTGCCGGCGCCGGGGTTCGTGTCCCGGGTCGCGGACTGGTGCCGGGACAACGGCATCCTGTTCATCGCGGACGAGATCCAGACCGGGTTCTGCCGCACCGGTGACTGGTTCGCCTGCGAGCACGAAGGCGTCGAACCGGACCTGATCACCACCGCGAAGGGCATCGCCGGCGGGCTGCCGCTCGCCGGGGTCACTGGGCGCGCCGACATCATGGACACGGTGCATGTCGGCGGGTTGGGCGGCACGTACGGCGGCAACCCGGTGGCCTGCGCCGCGGCGCTGGCCGCGATCGAGACGATGCGTGCCGACGACCTGTGTGGCGCGGCCCGGCGCATCGAATCGGTCATGCTGCCCCGGTTTTCCGCGCTCGCGGCGAAGTACGAGGTGGTGGGCGACGTCCGCGGGCGCGGGGCCATGCTGGCGATTGAGCTCGTCCAGCCAGGCAGCAAGGACCCTGATCCGGTGCTGACGGCAGAGCTCTCCTCGGCGTGTCACCGCGACGGGTTGATCACCCTGACCGCCGGCACGTACGGCAATGTGCTCCGCTTCCTGCCCCCGCTCGTGATCGGCGAGGCGCTGCTCACCGAGGGTCTGGACATCCTGGAGGCCGCCTTCGCCGCTGCGGCGTGAGAAAGGCATCGTCGCGCGCCGGTATCGTGTCGTCACGTGGCTCTGGTGGTGCAGAAGTACGGTGGCTCGTCGGTGGCGGACGCCGAGCGCATCAAGCGCGTCGCAGAGCGTATCGTCGCCACCCGCCGTGACGGGCACGACGTGGTGGTCGTCGTGTCGGCAATGGGTGACACCACCGACGAGTTGATCGACCTGGCGAAGCAGGTCGTGCCGGTGCCGTCCGGGCGCGAGTTCGACATGCTGCTCACCGCGGGTGAGCGCATCTCGATGGCGCTGCTCGCCATGGCTATCAACTCGCTGGGCTACACCGCCCAGTCGTTCACCGGGTCGCAGGCCGGGGTGCTCACCACATCGGTGCACGGCAAGGCACGCATCGTGGGTATCACGCCGGGACGCGTCGAAGCGTCGTACCGCGCGGGCAACGTGGCCATTGTCGCGGGATTCCAGGGCGTCAGCCCGGACACCAAGGACATCACCACGCTCGGTCGGGGCGGCTCGGACACCACCGCGGTCGCGCTAGCGGCCTCCCTGGATGCCGATGTCTGCGAGATCTACAGCGACGTGGACGGGGTGTTCACCGCCGACCCGCGCATCGTCCCGAACGCGCGCCGGCTCACGACGGTCACGTACGAGGAGATGCTCGAGCTAGCCGCGTGCGGAGCCAAGATTCTGCACCTGCGCAGCGTCGAGTACGGGCGGCGCTACGGCGTCCCCATCCACGTCCGCTCGTCGTACTCAACCAACCTCGGCACCATCGTCGCCGGATCGATGGAGGATCTACCCGTGGAACAGGCCATCATCAGCGGCGTCGCGCACGACCGCAGCGAGGCGAAGGTCACCGTGGTCGGCGTGCCGGACAAGCCCGGCGAAGCGGCGTTGATCTTCCGTGAGCTGGCCGGCGCCGAGATCAACATCGACATGATCGTCCAGAACATCTCGACTCGCGGGACGGGCCGGACCGACGTGTCGTTCACCCTCCCGGCGACAGACGGCGCCACGGCGCTGTCGACGTTGAAGAAGATCCAGGACGAGGTCGGCTTCGAGGACCTCCTCTACGACGAGCACATCGGCAAGCTGTCGCTGGTCGGCGCCGGAATGCGCTCGCATCCTGGGGTGTCGGCGACGTTCTTCAGCGCGCTCGCCGCGGCGGGCGTCAATGTCGAGATGATCTCGACCTCGGAGATCCGGATCTCCGTCGTGCTGCGCGACACCGACCTCGACTTGGCGGTGCGTGCCGTGCACGACGCGTTCGAGCTCGGCTCCTCCGACGAAGAGGCCGTTGTGTACGGGGGTACCGGACGATGAGGGTCGGAATCGTTGGTGCTACTGGCCAAGTCGGCGGGGTTATGCGGCGCGTCCTGGCTGAGCGCAATTTCCCGGTCGACGAGATCCGCTACTTCGCCTCGGCGCGTTCGGCGGGCACGTCCCTGCCGTGGCGCGGGGCCGACGTCGTAGTCGAAAACGCCGAGACGGCCGATCCGTCCGGACTGGACATCGCCCTGTTCTCCGCGGGCAAGGCCGCCTCTCGCGAACTGGCCCCGCGCTTCGCAGCCGCCGGCGTGACCGTGATTGACAATTCGTCGGCGTGGCGCATGGACCCGGACGTCCCGCTGATCGTCTCCGAGGTCAACCCGGGGGAGGTCGGCCGCGCCACGAAGGGCATCATCGCCAACCCCAACTGCACGACGATGGCCGCGATGCCGGTACTCAAGCCGCTGCACGACGAGGCGGGGCTGATGCGACTGGTGGCATCGACGTACCAGGCGGTATCCGGCGCCGGGCTCTCCGCTGTCGACGAGTTCGACCGGCAGGTGCGCGAGACGTGGAGTGAGGCGGTGGGCCTCACGCACGACGGCACCGCGGTGAAGTTCCCGGAGCCGGCAAAGTTCGCGGCGCCGATCGCCTTCAACGTGCTGCCGCTCGCCGGGTCGATCGTGGACGACGGGTCGTACGAGACGGACGAGGAGCAGAAGCTGCGGAACGAGTCGCGCAAGATCCTCGGCATTCCGGACCTGCTCGTCTCCGGGACGTGCGTCCGCGTGCCGGTGTTCACCGGGCACTCGCTGTCGATGAACGCCGAGTTCGCGCAGCCGCTGTCGGTCGAGCGGGCGATACAGGTACTACGTGACGCGCCGGGAGTCGCGCTGTCCGACGTGCCGACGCCGCTACAGGCGGCAGGCACCGATCCGTGCTACGTGGGCCGCATCCGCCAGGACTCCGGGGTGCCGGGCGGCCGCGGACTTGTCCTGTTCGTCAGCAACGACAACCTGCGCAAGGGCGCCGCGCTCAACGCGGTGCAGATCGCCGAGCTGGTCGCGAACGGTCGCTAGCTGGCGTTCCAGCTGAACGGGGTCATCTCCCGGAGGATGCGGCGGCGACGGTTCCGCGGCAGGTGGTCGATGTACAGGATGCCCTGCAGATGCTCGGTTTCGTGGATCAGACAACGGGCGAAGAAGCCGGTGCCGGTGAGCTCGACCGGCGTGCCGGTCTTGTCCACGCCGCGCACGCTCACCATCGAAGGGCGCGACAGTTCGTGGTACGGCCCTGGGACGGAGAGGCAACCCTCGTCACCGTCGTCCATCGGCCCCGACGTCGACACGATCGACGGGTTCACCAGATGGCCGACGTGCTGCTTGCCTTCCGCGTCGGGGCAGTCGTAGACGAACACCGCCAGATCGACGCCCACCTGCGGCGCGGCCAGTCCGACACCGGCTGCGACGGCCATGGTCGCGAACATGTCGTCGATCAGCGCGGCCAGCGAGTCGTCGAACGCGGTCACCTGCCGGCTGGCCTTGTGCAGCACCGGGTCGCCGACGACCGTCACCTTGCGCGGAGTGCCTGCCACGACGCGTGATGTTATCCCGCCGCGCGGACCCGGCGAGCGGGCTGTTGTCGTCCACACGTGCTGTGATGCAGTGATGGTGACGGTCGACGACGTGCGGCGGATCGCGCAATCGCTGCCGGGCTCGTACGAGGTCGTGGTGCGCGACCGGGTGAAGTTCCGGGTCGGCCGCTACGTCTACATCGCCTTTTCGCGGGACGAGACGATCATGGGCTTCGGCTACCTGCGCGAGGAACGCGACGCGCTCGTGGCATCCGACCCGGAGACGTTCCTGCCGCCCGAGCGGGTCGACGAGCGCTACCACTGGGTGCAGGCGCGCATGGCCGCCCTGGACGAGGGGCAATTGCGCGAACTCGTGGTCGACGCTTGGCGGATCGCCGCCCCCAAACGCCTGGTCGCGCAGTACACGGGCGGTTGACACTAGTGCCCGGTTTCGTGCGAACGTTCCGGTAAACGGGACGTAGCCCGTCGCGCGTCTCACTAGGGGGGCCCTGGGCATCTGGGAGGCGGCGTGACGTTCGAGGAGTTCGCCAGGGCGTCGCTGCCGTCGCTGCTGCGCTTCTCGACCGCGCTGACCAACAACCGCGCACTCGGCGAGGACCTCGTACAAGAGGTGATGCTCCGGGCGCACGGGCGCTGGGCGCACATCAGCGCTGCCGACGACCCGGCCAGCTACGTGCGACGCATGATCGTCAACGAGTTCATCTCATGGCGGCGGAAGTGGTCGCGGATCGAGCCGCGCTCGGACATCGCCCAGTTGGCCGACTGGCCGGTCGGCTCCGATCACGCCGCGACCCTGGCGGAGCGCTCAGCACTCGCGCGGGACATCGGCCGGCTGCCCCGCAAGCAGCGAGCGGTGATCGTCCTGCGCTACTACGAAGACCTCGCTGACGAGGAGATCGCCGGCATTCTCGGCTGCTCGCCGACCACCGTGCGCGTGCACGCAATGCGGGGCCTCCGCGCACTGCGCGTCCGCCTCGCTACTGATGACGCCGCAGCAGCTAGGACCACCAAATGATCCGCACCGAAGACGAGATCCGCGCGACGCTTCGAGACGTGGCGCACACGGCAGCGTCCGCCGATGACTTGCTGGACCGGTTGGTTACTGAGGAGCCCATCCGGCCGCGTCGCCAGCGCCGCGAGTACCTGCTCATCGCCGTGGCCTGCCTGGTGGTGGCTGCCGTCACGACATCGGCGCTGTTGATCAGCCGGCACAGCCACGCGAGGCAGCCGGCAGTGGAGTCACTGACCAAGACGCCGCACCCGAATGCGGTCGAGTCACCGATCAAGATGCCGCTGGGCCCGAAATTCGCGTTCGACTTCGAGATGGATGGGCTGCCGGCCGGGCTAGGCATCGAGTCGCGATCGATCGAGCCCACTCTTCAACTGGCATTGATCGGCCGCAAGCTGTCGGCCGAGTGTCTTCGCCTCATGAGCGACGAGTGCCGGGGGCTCCCGCGGATTCCCCCGGCCAACGAGGGCATCAGCGCGTCCATCGGCGAGAACGGATACCTTCGGCTCGGCTACGTGATCGTCTTCTCCGAGGGGGCATTCGATCCGGCCGTCATGACTGGCGCGACGCCGGTTGACGTCAACGGCGTCCCTGGGCTGCTTGCGAATGTCGCGCTCGCCAACCCCGGCACCGCGCGTGTGACTGGCATCGGCACGCCTCCGCGGCGCGTTCCGACCGTTGCTTGGCAGTACGCCATGGGCCGCTGGGCAGTGGCGGCTTGGCGCAACGACTACGACGCGCATGCGCGCGACTTGGCCGTCGCGCTCGCACGCGCTACCCGGATCGGCGGTTCGCATCGCGTGCTGGTGCCGTTCGCAGTCGGCTATCTGCCGCCTGTCGTAGATCGGCGCGTGAAGCTGACGGATGGGGGAGTCGGGGCCCAGAACGCTGCCGACTTCGGCGCTACGGCGTCGACCAACGGCCTATTCGACCAGGTGCCTGACCACTCGCTGGGCATCACGCTTGACCCGATATCGGAGCTCTATTCACCCAGCGACTGCTGCGGTGACGGAGTGTTCAAGACCGATATCTGGCTCTCCGTTGCCGGACACGCTGCGCGGTACTCGCCGAAGATGTCGACACTGTATGTGAGCTGCGGCGCTCGGTGCACGCTCGCCATCGGACAGGGCTCGGCCGCGGGACACCTGCTGGCCGGCGTCACCAAAGCTGAGCTGATCAAGGTGGCCGAAGGAATCACCTTGGCGAAGTCCGTGACGGACACGTCAACGTGGTTCGACGCCGCGACCGCGCTGCCGCACTGACGGATGCCGATGGCAGAGTTGCGCATATGGGATCGTCGCTGTCGGAGCTGCTCTCTCGTCACGTCGAGTCCGGCACGATCCCCGGTGGCGTAGCGCTACTGGGTGCCGGGGACGATGTCGAGCTGGCCGCCGCGGGCGTGGCCTCGGTCGGCGGCAAGCCGATGCGCAAGGACGCGATCATGCGCATCCAATCGATGACCAAGGTGATCACGGCGGTCGCGGCGCTGCGTCTCGTGGAGGCCGGACAGCTCGAACTTGACCAGAGCCTCGTCGAGTGGCTGCCGGAGCTCGCCGACCGGCGCGTGCTGCGCACTCCGACAGCCGAGCTCGATGACACTGCGCCGGCTCACCGGGCAATCACGCTTCGCCATCTGCTGACCAACACGTCGGGCTACGGCACGATCGTCGAGGCATCGCCGCTGCAGCGGGCGATGGCCGACAACGGCACTGAGGCGGGCCCGGAGCCGCCTGCCATCGGCGTGGATGAGTGGCTGCGCCGGCTAGCGGAACTGCCGCTCGCGTTCCAGCCAGGAGAAGGCTGGCGCTATCACCACTCGTTCGGTGTGCTGGGCATCCTCATCTCGCGGGTGGCGGGCCGCCCGCTCGGCGAGCATTTGGCCGAGGATGTCTTCGGCCCGCTCGGCATGACCGACACCGCGCTGTGGGTCGAAGCGGCCGACCTGGACCGGCTTCCGGCCGCCTACAGCCACGGCGAGGCGGGACTTGTCGAGACCGAGCCGGCCGGAGGCGGCTTCTATGCCGGGCCGCCGCCGTTCGACGTCAGCCACGGCGAACTCGTCTCCACTGCGCGAGATTTCCATCGCATTGCCCGGATGCTTGCCGATGGCGGCGGAACTGGTGAGCAGTCGATGATCTCGCCCGAGCACCTGCGGCTCCTGACCAGTGACCAGGTTCCGGAGGCCTGCAAGACCGCGGAGAGCTTCTTTCCGGGATTCTGGGACGGCGTGGGTTGGGGTTACGGCGTCGCTGTGGAGACCTCGGGGCCCCGCCGTGGCCGGTACGGATGGTCCGGCGGACAAGGCACGGACTTCTTCGTGGACCGCGACGGAACGGTCGGGATCCTGCTCACGCAGGTCGAGATGGGCGCGCAGATGTTTCCGATGCTCAGGGAGTTCCAGGCACTCCACGAGCCGTCGTAACTGGCCCGGCGCAGCCACCGGCCGTCATACTTCCGCGGTGACGGGGGACACGCGCTGGCTCGACAGCATGCCTGAGTACTACGACCGCTGCCTCGGGCCTGCGGTGTTCGCACCGTATGCGCGGCGTCTTGCCCGGATCGCCGCGGCGCATGATCCGCATGCCGTGTTGGAGGTCGCGGCCGGCACCGGCATCGTCACGTCCGAACTGGTCCGCGCTCTGCCCGCAGCGCGAATCACCGCGACCGACCTGAACCCTGCGATGGTCTCGTGGGCGGCGGAGCGGGTGAGCGGCCCGGCCTGGCTTCCTGCCGACGCGCAGCGCTTGCAGTTCCAGGACGCCTCGTTCGACATGATCGTGTGCCAGTTCGGCGTGATGTTTTTCCCGGACAAGCCGAAGGCGTTCGCGGAGGCGGCGCGCGTACTGCGTCCGGACGGGGTGTTCGTGTTCACCGTCTGGGACACGATCGACACGTCGCCGTTAACCGCCGCCGTCGTCGCCGGCCTGGCCGAACTGATCCCTGACGATCCGCCGGACTTCCTTGTGCGCATTCCGCACGGCTACCACGACCCCGACCAGATCCGGCGCGACGTCACGGCGGGGGGAATGGCGGTCGAGAGCATCGAGCGGCTGGTGCTGCGCGGCACCGCACCGTCGGCGCGTGCGATCGCGGAGGGCTTCTGCTACGGCACCCCCACGCGCTTTGAGCTTGAGAAACGTAGCGACATCGAGCTGCTCACCGACGAACTCGCCGAACGGATGACTGCCCGGTTCGGCCCCGGGCCGGTCGCAGGCGACCTGGGCGGCTACGTCGTCTCGGCACGCCGTGGCTCCACCACGGATGGAATGGGCGTGGCGTGAGCGCTGCCTGAGCGCCGTCCATGTCAGTGTGTGTGCTTCACGCTTGCTCAATTAGCCGCGACCTGATCGGTCCGCGGGCGCCGGAGCTGATCATCCGCTCGTTCGACGGCCCCAAGACGCAGGCAACGCACGTGCGGCTGGTCGTGCTCTCGACGCAGTGCACCGGCTTCGCGGGCTATGCCGGCGAGCAGGACAACGATCCGCGCGCTAACTCCGACTGCGCCACTGCCGGGCCGGCCGCGGCATCGCAGACAACGCATGTCGACGAATTCCAGGTGTTCTCGAGGTAAGCAGGGCTGACAGGTGTCCCGCGCCGGAAGTTCCCCGGCGCGGGACACCGAACCTGTGGCGAGACACGCGGGGACCGGCTGAACCGAGGACCGCCGCCGTACGTGCGTGGGACGGTGGTGCGGCTGCGACCAGGCGTCCGCGCCTGCTGCCGGCGCTGGTGTCCCGGCGGCTCGACCGGGCACGGTACCCGGCCGCTTTCCCAATGGAGGGAAGCGATGAGATCCAAATCCACGGCGCTGTGGGGCGTCGCTGTCCTCGCTGCCGGCCTGCTGGCGGCGACGGCGAGCGCACACGCTCAGGGCGGAGGAAGCCCGCAACCCGCGGACCCACGCTCGTGCGCCGGAGCGCACATGATGTGTACCGAGGTCTATGACTCGGAAGCTGTGTTCGGCCAAGGCAACTACGTGGGCCACGACGAGCCGTCGGCGCTGTTCTACTCGAACCGGCCGGGATCAGGTAACTCGATGCAGTACCGCATCACGGTGCCGAGTGACCCGGCGGGCGCCTTCGACCCGAGCAAGTCCTACAGCGCCGAACTGGGGCCGACGTTCTGGTTCGGCATGGCGCTGTGCGACACGCAGTCCTACCCCGAGCAGCTGACGAAATGCCCGGCGGACACGGATGCCAACATCGTCGACCCCGCGGTCAGCCCCAAGCACGCGGGTACCGCGTTCATGGAGCTGCAGTTCTATCCGCCGGGATTTATTTCACAGTTCGCCGGGTCCAGCTGCGACCCCACCCGCTGGTGCGTCGCGATGACCATCGACAGCCTCTCGCAGAACCCGGTCACCGGGCAGGTGCTCAATCCGACCTGCAGGTCGCAGATCCTCGGCGGCCTGGAGTACGTGAACTTCGCGTACCTGACCAAGACCGGTGTGCCCCAGGGCCCGCCGAACCCGCTGCAGTTCCAGTTCATCGGCTCCGGGCGGCCCGACCCGAGCAAGGTGCTGCTGCTCAATCAAGGTGACCAGGCAACGGTGACCCTGCACGACACGGCACAGGGCCTGCTCGCCCAGGTCGACGACGTGACGACCGGCCAGTCCGGGTCGATGACCGCCAGCGCGGCGAATGGCTTCGGACAGATCAAGTTCGCCCCGGGCGCCGGCACGACGCAATGCAAGGAGATGCCGTACGACTTCCACCCGATGTATTCGACGTCTAGCACGCAGACCCGAGTGCCCTGGACGGCGCACAGTTACAACATCGCGTTCGACTACGAGATCGGCCACTTCGACTTCTGCACCCGCATCGACGCGAACACCGGAAGCTGCGCGGGGAACGAAGGCAGCCCAGGAGACCAGGAACCGGCGGACCACGACGACAACGCCTGCTTCGGAGCCGCGCAGTCACTGGCCCTGCCGATCACCGGTTGCCTAGACACCAATACCGGCTTCGATGGCGTGTCCTACCAGCCGGTCTGGCCGAACGGCGACACCGCGCACCACCCGACCCCAGTTTTGTTCTCCAGCCCGCTGACCGGACCTGGCTTCTCGACGCCGTACGACCAGGCGGCCTTCGAGGCGGACCTGCCACGTGTCGAGGCGCCTGACTTCGGCGGCTCGTGCAACCGGATCACCGGAGCGGGCTGCACGATCATCCCGGTCACCGACGACAAGGCACCGGCCGCGTTCTACCCGTACTTCTCCACCGTCACCGCGGGCGCGAACTGCCGCTGGGGGATCGGGTCGACGCTGCCCGCGACGATCAGTGACTTCGGCAAGAATGCCCAGTACGGACAGCTCCTGCCGCTGACGTACACGAACGGGCATGGCACCGTGACCCTCATTGAGGACTACCGCAACATCCTGAGCAACGTGCCGTGCTAGGCGACGCCTGAGCGGCATACCGGTCGGCGGCCGGGGCCGGATTAAGCCCGGCCGCCGGCGACCACGCCAATTGCACGCTGGATGGAGGAATGCATCTCACGCAAACATAAAGACGCGAGACGCACGCGCTGGTGAATAGCGACGACATGGCCGGCCGGCCAATCGGCACGGCTCGGAAGATCTTTTGCTTCTGGACCGTGTCCTTTCGCAAAAGCCAAGGGCCGGAATGTCTTGACAAGTCCCATGGCCGGGTCTTCATTTAGCACATGGAGACCCAAGACGTATCGGGCTCAAAAGGCCCTAGCCGCCGTACGTTCCTGTCTGCCGCGGCCGCCACCGCTGTCGCCGCCCCGATCGTCGTACAAGCCGGTACCGCTCGCGCCGCGCCCGCCGGCCTCAATCCGGCGCAGAACACGGGGAACTTCGACCCGGCTCTGCGGGCTCTGATCAGGCAGGTCGACCCCAGCCGGATCCAGGCCACCATCCAGCGGCTGACGGAGTTCGGCACCCGGCACACCGCGTCCAGCCAGACCGACCCGGTGCGTGGCATCGGCGCGGCGACAGCGTGGGTGGTCAAGCAGATGCAGGACATCGCCGCCACGTCCAACGGCAACATGACGGTGCAGCAGCAGACGTTTGTGCAGCCCGTTTCCAGCCGGATTCCCGTGCCGACCACGATCACCAACGTCATCGCCACGCTGCAGGGCACCGCATCTCCACAGCGGTTCTACGTGGTGACCGGGCACTTGGACTCCCGGGTGACGGACGTGCTGAATTTCACGGACGACGCGCCGGGTGCCGACGACGACGGCTCCGGTGTCGCATGCGTGCTCGAACTCGCTCGGCTGTTCGCCACCCACCAGTTCCCCGGCACTCTCGTCTTCGCGACCGTCGCAGGGGAAGAGGAGGGGCTCTACGGCTCCGCCTTCATGGCCGCGCAGATGAAGGCGGCCGGCAACGACGTCCAGGGCATGTTCAGCAACGACATCATCGGCACCGGCGATGCCCATGACGGCACGAAGCCCGATCCCTTCACGGTGCGGCTGTTCCTGGAGGGAATCCCGACCGCCGTGACCGCGGGCCAGATCTCGACCATGCAGTCGGTCGGCGGTGAGAACGACGGGCAGACGCGCCAGCTCGGCCGGTTCGTCGAGTCGGTCGCACCGTTCAACCTGACCGGTATGAACATCCGAACGATCTGGCGACGCGACCGCTACCTGCGCGGCAGCGACCACCTCTCCTTCCAGCAGCAGGGATATCCGGCCGCCAGGTTCACCGAGCCGCGGGAGAACTTCGACCACGAGCACCAGAACACCCAGGTGGTCGACGGCGTACAGCTCGGCGACCTGATCGACTTCGTGGACTTCGACTACGTCGCCCGGGTGACCGGGGTGAACGCCGCTGCCTTGTGGGGACTGGCCTCCTCGCCCAGCACGCCGAAGAACGCGCGGATCCATACGAACCCGCCGGGCACCTTCTCCGGCACCAACCTCAGCGCGATGGAATGGGACGCCAACCCCGAAACCAGCGTGACCGGGTACGAGGTTGTGCTGCGCGAGACCACGGCGCCGGACTGGACCGACGCGATTCCCGTCGGGAACGTCACCTCGGTCACGCTCGACATCTCAAAGGACAACGTGCAGTTCGGTATTCGTGCTGTAGACCAGAACGGGAACCGCAGCCCGGTCGCCTTCCCGCGCGTAGTGGGCTAACGGTAGGTCGTGTCCGGGGCGGTCCCTGCATAGGGACCGTCCGCCGGAACGATCTCGCGGCCGAGCGGCAGCAGCGAGATCGGGATCATTTTGAAGTCGGCAATTCCCAACGGGATTCCGATGATGGTTATGCATAGCAGAATGCCCGTGACGAGGTGGCCAATGGCGAGCCAGATGCCGGCCACGATCATCCAGATCACGTTGCCGATTGCTGACCCGATGCCCGCGTCCGGACGGCGAATCACAGTTCGGCCGAACGGCCAGAGCGCGTACCCGGCGATGCGCCACGCTGCAATTCCGAACGGGATTGTGATGATCAGCACGAAACAGATCAGCCCGAGGACCGCATAGCCGATAGCCAGCCAGATACCCGCGAAAATCAGCCAGATGATATTCAGGATTACGCGCATGTCGGCTATCCCTCCGGGCTCATCGGGCGGGCGTCGGAACGCGCCCGCCCCTCGATGCCAGTGACGAGCGGTGGTTCGGCCACCCAGCCGAACGTGTCCGCAGCGACGGCAACCTGCAACGCGAAGGCGGCCCTGAGGCTGCCACCGGTGTTGCTCCAGATGGAGCGGCTGCGCTCCGGATCTTCGCCGACGAGGAAGAGGTACACCGACGACGACAGCGGCTGTGGCAGGTAGTCGGGCGGAAGGATGTCGAGGCCGGCGAATCGGCTGATGACTTCCCCTAACAGTTGATGCTCGTCGCGTGCATTGCCTGCCCACGCACTGATCAGATAGTTGAGCTGCACCATCGGCTGAGGC
The DNA here is from genome assembly GCA_051984825.1 of Jatrophihabitantaceae bacterium. Lineage (GTDB taxonomy): Bacteria > Actinomycetota > Actinomycetes > Mycobacteriales > Jatrophihabitantaceae > DASXRA01. The sequence continues at coordinate 2,589 of JBPYES010000248.1, read as the reverse complement.
GCCCTCCGTTGGCGGGTGCCGTTCTCGTCGACCCGCCGCATCGGCGGATTCGGGTGATCGCTGCGCGCCACGTCGTAAAGGAAGAGGTTCACGGTCGGCCGGGACAGGGCAGCCGACCACGTCGCGGTCGGGACGTCAAAGTTCACATCGCCGGCGTCCTCGGGAAGTGGTACTTCCGTCCGCACAAGTCGCTCAAGACCTTCGTCGACGATCCGGATGAACATGATCGGCTCCCAACTCGGTGCTGACGCGCCGGGGATCAGTGGCTACTCAATTGCTTCACGTCGGCCAACCAGCGACCGAACTGATGGTCGTTCGGACGTCGCCGGAGTTTGGCCATCTCTTGATTCACCGCGTGCAGGATGTCGGTCATCCCGACGGCACGGCCCGCCCCGGCTGCTCGGAACGCCGCAGTCAGCGCAGCATTGCGGATGGACCCGCCACTGAAGTCGAACTGCTCGGCGACGAAGTCCAGGTCCAGATCGGCGAGTGGCGCATTGGCGAGGGACAACGCCCAGATCCTGGCCCGGTCGGCCGCACTCGGCACCGGGAAGTTCACGGTGACATGAATGCGCCGAAGGAATGCCGGGTCGATATTGCCCTGAAAATTCGACGTCAAGATCACGAAGCCGTCGTAGCTCTCTAGCCGCTGAAGCAGGTAGGAGACCTCCATGTTCGCGTAGCGATCACGCGCGTCGGTGACCTTCGACCGCGAGCCGAACAACGAGTCCGCCTCATCGAAAAGCAGCAGGTAGTCGCCGGCGTGCGCGGCGGAGAAGATCTCCTCGAGGTTCTTCTCGGTCTCGCCGATGTACTTGCTCACCAGTGCGGACAGGTCGACACGGAACATGTCCATGCCGAGGTCATGCGCGATCACTTCCGCGGTGGTGGTCTTGCCGGTGCCGGACGGACCGGAGAAGAGCGCGACCACCCCGGGCGACGGGTACAGCGGCAGCCCCCACTGCTCGTGGACGACCGAGCGGAACCGATACCGGTCGACGAGGTCGTGCAGCGTTGCCAATGCGCTATCAGGGAATACCAGATCGTCCCAGGTGATCTTCGGAACCACGCGCGTCGCGTGCCGCAGCAGCGATCCGGTCGCGACCCGCCGGATCGCTTCCTGCGGATCACCGCCGGGTCGCGCAACCATGCGGGCCAGGCGCAGCTGATCCGCCGCGGGCCGTCGCGCCGCGAGGTCGGTGCCCGGAAACACGGCCGACCACTCCTCGTCGGTGACCCGCGCATCCGACGCCGCGATCTCGACGAATTCGCGATCGGGCAATGCGTCGAGCGGCAGCGGGTCGCGCGAGCAGAGCGCCCAGGCAATGTGATCCGCTCGTTCAATCCAGTAGCGGCCGAGCGGCGTCAGCGGTTGGGCGAGCTCGAGCACGATTCCGAGGCCACTGACGGTCGCTTCGCGCACGAGTGCCCGCCAATGCGCCGTCTCGGACGGCTCCGACGCAACGATGAAAGCGAGCGCGGAAGTACGTACGACGGCGGCCTGCAATCTCCTCACACGATCTTCGCCGTGGACAAGGACGAACTCGTCCATTCCGATCGCGAACGGTGGAGCCAGGACCAGCTCGGTATGCAGCGGCAGGTCCGGGTCGAGTGACCCGTCGCCGGTCAGCGCCCAGGTGACTCTCCGGGCAACGGTCACGGTGGCTGCCGCGAGCGGCCCGGTGCGCTCGACCTCGAGCAGGCAAGCGCACATCAACTGCGCCTCGTCGGCGAGTTGCTCGAGTGCGTCGGCGCCGAGCAGGCGACTCAGCACATCGATGTCGAGCTCGTCGGCGGCGGGATCATGGCGCAGCGTCGAGACAAGCCGTTGGAGTCGCCGGTCAAGCGCGATCGCGGCACACAGCGCAAGCACTCTTCTGGCCGCCGCGTTCAGCTTCGCCATGATCACGATCGCGGCGAACGGGCCGTCGCCGGCGGCGGCTGCGCTCAACTGCGCTTCGGCGTGCGTCACCGCGGCTGCGGCCGCATCGGACGACCTGACGTCCTCGCCGGCTCGGGCCCGTACCACGGCCTGCTCGACCAGTGCAGGCGCGAGCGCCGTCCAGTCTGGAACGATCGGCTCCGCCACGCGACGGGCGGTGCGCCCGGTCACCTCAGCTTGACTTCATCAACATTGCGCGGCGTTTGAGTTCGGCGTAGTAGTTCGGTGCCGCATGGCCCGTGCCGCCGTATTTGGGGTCATCTTGATCGAGCGTTGTCGCTGGCTGGTTCTCAATCTTGACCACGATCTCATCGTTCGCGTCGTCCTTGACGAACCAAACGTTCTTCTCGCGGAGCGTGCGCAGGCTGTGGCCCTTGTTCCAGGGCAGGTTACTGGCTTTCAGGTTCCAGAGCCGGTTGACCGGACGCGCCCCGGTCCGCTGCTGCACAACATGCGCCAGCTCGTGGGCCAGCACCTCCTGGCCACTGCTGGTGTCCGGCTCGTACTGGCCGGGGGCGAGGAAGATATCGCTTCCGCGGGTGAAGGCACGTGCGGAAAGGCTGTTGCTCAGGGCGGCTGCGTCCGGGCCGGTGTGCACGCGTACCTGGCTGAAATCGGTGCCCAGGGCCGTCTCCATGCGCCCGCGC
>JBPYES010000247.1:0-2435 GCA_051984825.1 Jatrophihabitantaceae bacterium | reverse complement strand
CGTCCCGGCCGTGCTCACTCTGTGACGAAGCGATCCGCTGAGGTAACGCCGGTGCGATTTGCGTTCGCCATTTCCCGGCCCAATTCAGCCGACAAGATCGCCACGTTGGGTTGTAACAGGTAATGCGCTCAGTATCCAGTTTGTTGCGGCGTGACTTCATATCAGGTTCTGGTTTGCTCCGCGCGTGAATTGGGCACATGCTAAGCGCAGCGCGGGGGTGCGTCGTGCGATTTCGGATATGTCGACGTGGGGGCCAGTTCAGCAGCCTTGTCTGATTGGAGTGGCCAGATGTCCAACTCTGCACAAGATCATCCATCCCCTGGCGCCCACGACGCCAGATCCCGGCTCCGCATCACGTGGTTCTTCGTCGCCGCATTAGCAGGCTTCGCTGTCGTGCTGCTGCAAGTCGGCCTCGGTCACGGCGGCCGTGTCGCGAATGCCGCTAAGCAGTCGAGTTCTTCGCTAGCCGACCCGACGGGAACCGTCACCTGGAACGGTGTCAGAGGGCTCGACACGATCAAGACGTGTGAACCGGGCCAGACCATCGAATATCACTGGATCTTGACTCCGGGCGGCAACACCACCTTCCACAGCGGCACCTTGGTCGTCACCTACAAGAACGGCGCGCCGTCGACCACGACGCAGGGTCACGTACAAGGCAACGTCAGAGGCGCGCTGCAGTTCTTCGTCACGCCGTCCAAATACGACATTCCGAAGACTGCCGTCGCGACCGTTACCTACACCGGCTCGCTCGCCAATTCAGTGCTGACGATCAGCGGCACCACGTGCGTGGGTGAGGCCACGACTCCGCCGACGAGCCCGTCGACCGGTCCGTCTACGGGTCCGTCTACCGGCCCGTCGACCGGTCCGTCCACGGGTCCGTCGACCGGTCCCTCCACCGGCCCGTCTACCGGCCCCTCCACGGGTCCGTCTACCGGGACGCACACGACGCCGACCAGTCCGTCTTCGGCGATGACCAGCACGCCGGCGGCCAGTTCGAGTTCGTCGAGCGCAACAGCGCCGGCCAGCGGTGCGAGCACGTCGCCGTTCGTGCCGGGTCCCGGGCAGACCGGCGATGTGCCGCCCGGTGGCGGTTTCCCGTTGCGGCAGCTGCTGATCGGTCTCGCCGTTGTGATGCTCGGCGGTGCCGGCACGGCGGCCGTACAGGTACTGCGACGCCGTGGTAGCCACTCGTAGCTTCGCTGTTGCCGCCGCGGTGGTGGGCGCTATAACGCTGGGCGCAGCAGCGTGCACCACCGCGGACCACGGCATGGGTGTGGGCAGGCCGAAGAGCTCCACCGCCTCGACTGCAACCGGCACGCCCAAACGCACCACGCCGGCGCAGCCGTCGCAGTCGGAGCACGGCGCCCCGCACAGGAGCACGGGCCGTACCAAGACGGCGGCCGGATCACGGCAGTTCATGCTGGTCGTGGCAATGCGCTCGGCCACCATCGGTACGAACGTCGCGCCGATCGACGTGTCCAGCAACGAGCCGGTCGACCCGCCGCATCAGACCGCCGCGCAATGGAACACGGCGGCTTGGGTGGAGCAGTCGACGTACCCGTCCACGCCGGGCAAGGGCACCACATACGTGTACGGCCACGCCTGCCACTACCACACCTGCCCGTTCACGAACTTGAAGGATGCGCGCGTCGGCGACCAGGTGCGCGTCACTGCGTCGGCACGGGTATCGACGTACACAATCGAGCGGGTCGGGTTGTCGCCGAAGTCTGCGAGCTCCCTACCGCCCTGGGCATCCGACAGCACCGTGCCCGACCGCATCGTCCTGGTCACCTGCGCGTACGAGCAGGGCGATACCAGCACCAGCAACATCGTCGTGGTGGCCCGCCTGGTGCACTGAGCCGGCGCGGAGCCCCACACACCACGCGCCCAGGCGATCGGCAGTGGCCTCGCGAGCGAGGCTGCCCCGTCTCCCCCCGACCGAGACGGGGCAGCCTCCGGCTTAGCGGCATGGGTGTCAGCTAGCCGCTAGCCGGTCACTGCCGACCGTCACGGGATTGAGCCGGCAGTTAACCAGCAGATGACCCCGGGGGCAACCCTTAAAGCGCGTGAATCGGTGCCATTGGCGCTGTCGCGCCAGACCGCTGCGGCGCCCAGGAAAGGCATGCGACGGTTGTGGGTAGACCCTCCTTGGAAATGTGCCTGATCTACGAAGCCACCCGCAGAGGTCGGGCAGAACCGCATGGAGGCGCACGGAAGCGAGGGCGCCATGGAGCCAGCGTTGTATCGCATGCTTCAGGCCGGACGGAACGAAGGCCGCGTCCTCAACGGCGCGCTTGACGGACTCGCCGAGGTCTTCGGCCGCCGGGCCACCGCGGCGCGGGTCGGCCCGCACGTGACCTGCGCAGAAGCCGACCGCATCGCGTGGGTGCTGATTACCAGCCGTCACACTGACGCCGCGACGGTCTGGCTCA
>JBPYES010000246.1:0-5069 GCA_051984825.1 Jatrophihabitantaceae bacterium | reverse complement strand
TCATCGCGGAGTACGCCGAGCCGCTGCCCGTCGAGGTCATCGCCGAGCTGCTCGGCGTGCCGCAGGCCGACCGGCACCTGCTGCGTCCGTGGTCGAACGCGATCGTGAAGATGTACGAGTACCAGGTCTCGGACGCGCAGCGGGACGCCGCGGAGCGGGCGTCGGCCGAGTTCGTCGAGTACCTGCGCGCCCTGGTCGCCGAGCGGCGGCTCGACCCCGGCGACGATCTGATCTCGTCGCTGATCGCTGAGGTCGACAGCGACGGCGCCCGGCTCACCGAGGACGAGCTGATCACCACGGGCACCTTGCTGCTGAACGCCGGCCATGAGGCGACCGTGAACGTCGTCGGCAACGGAGTGTCAGCGCTGCTGACCCATCCGGAGCAGCTGGCTGACGTGCGGTCCGACCCGGACGCGATCCCGTCCGCCGTCGAGGAACTCATCCGCTACGACTCGCCGCTGCAACTCTTCGAGCGCACCGCTTTGGCCGACACGGTGGTCAGTGATGTCGTGGTGGAGAAGGGGCAGAAGATCGCGGCGCTGCTCGGAGCGGCGAATCGCGACCCCGCGGTGTTCGCCGAGCCGGACCGCTTCGACGTCCGCAGGGACCCGAACCCGCACCTCGGATTCGGCGCCGGGATACATTTCTGCGTGGGCGCTCCGCTGGCGCGCGTGGAGTTGCAGGCGTCGCTGCGCACGCTGCTCGCACGGTTCCCGCGGCTCGCCCTCAACGCAGCACCCCCGCGTCGCCCGGAGTTCGTCATCCGCGGTGTGCGCTCGTTGCCGGTGACGATCTAAGAAAGTAGGAAGGCACGCATGGCGCTGGACATCGACTGGGCCAAGCTGCGCCGCGCCGCACTCGAGGCGATGGGCAACGCATACGCGCCGTACTCGCAGTTCCCTGTGGGGGCGGCCGCCGAGGTCGACGACGGCCGGATCGTCGTGGGCTGCAACGTCGAAAACGCCTCGTACGGGCTGGGGCTGTGTGCTGAATGCGGCCTGGTGTCGGCCTTGCACGCCAGCGGCGGCGGGCGGCTCATCGCGTTCGCCTGCGTCGACTTCCGCGGCGAGGTGCTAATGCCGTGCGGGCGGTGCCGGCAACTGCTGTGGGAGCACGGCGGACCCGACCTGCTCGTGGACACGGCTGACGGGCCGGTGCCGATGATCGAGGTATTGCCCCTGGCGTTCAGCCGCGAAGACTTGCCGTGACGTCGTTTGCTGCCGTTGACGTCATCCGTACCAAGCGCGATCGGGGCCGCATCCCGGACGAGCAGATCGACTGGGTCATCGACGCCTACACCCACGGCGCCGTCGCCGAGGAACAGATGGCCGCGCTCGCGATGGCCATCCTGCTCAACGGCATGCAGCCGGGCGAGCTGGCCCGGTGGACGGCCGCGATGATCGCATCCGGAACGACGCTCGACCTGTCGAGCGTGACGCGACCCACCGCCGACAAGCATTCGACCGGTGGCGTCGGGGACAAGATCACCCTGCCGCTCGCGCCGCTGGTGGCAGCATGCGGGGCCGCCGTGCCGCAGCTGTCCGGCCGCGGTCTCGGCCACACCGGCGGGACGCTCGACAAGCTGGAGGCCATCCCGGGCTTCCGGTCGCATCTCACGAACGAAGAGTTCCTGCGCCAGTTGCGGGACGTCGGCGCCGTGGTGTGCGCAGCGGGCGACGAACTCGCGCCCGCCGATCGCAAGCTCTACGCGCTGCGCGACGTCACGGCCACCGTGGAGTCGATCCCGCTGATCGCCAGCTCGATCATGAGCAAGAAGATCGCCGAGGGCGCGTCGTCGCTGGTGCTCGACGTCAAGGTCGGCTCCGGGGCGTTCATGAAGGACGTCCCTTCGGCGCGAGCCCTCGCGGAGACAATGGTCGCGCTCGGCACTGCCCATGGCGTGCGCACCTCTGCTCTGCTTACCGATATGCACACGCCGCTGGGGCGCACGGCCGGCAACGCGCTGGAGGTGGCCGAGGCGGTCGAGGTGCTTTCCGGTGGCGGTCCGCCCGACGTCGTCGAACTGACAGTGGCGCTGGCCGGCGAGATGCTCGCAGGTGCCGGCATCGCCGACGTCGATCCCGCGGAAACACTGCGGGACGGACGGGCGATGGACGTCTGGCGACGCATGATCAGCGCCCAGGGTGGTGACCCGGACGCGCCACTACCGGTTGCCCGGGAGAAGCACGTCGTCACGGCGCCGGCGTCGGGCACCCTGGCGCGGCTCGACGCGTACGCCGTTGGTGTGGCCGCGTGGCGCCTCGGGGCCGGGCGGGCGCGCAAGGAGGATCCGGTCAGCGCCGCGGCCGGTGTCGTCATGGCGGCGAAGCCGGGAGACCCGGTGCGCGCCGGCGACCCGCTGCTCGAACTGCACAGCGACGACCCGGCGCGATTCGCCTGGGCGCTCGAGGCGCTCGACGGCGGCTACGAAATCGGCGACCCGCCGGCGCCACGTCCGCTCGTCATCGAACGAGTCGCCTGAGCCTCACGGCAAGACCAGCGCCCACCTGCCGTCGACGCTGGCCTGCACCTCGATCGGCACCGGGCTGAAATCCATCGTCTCGAATCCCTCGGCGTGCCCAGCACTGCGAGCAGCGAAGGCCACCGGGCCGCGTTCCATCGCCGGATCGGCGAGCTCGATCAGCGGACCGAGCGTGCCGCCGAGTGCGGCCGCGTAGCGCTGGGCCCGGGCGCGCGCCTCGCGTACGGCCTCGGCCTGCAGCTCCGCATGGACCGGGTTGTCCGGGTCGAGCTGCCAGATCGGGCCGGTCAGCTCCAGGCCGTCCACCGCGCCGCTCAGGTCGGCGAACGGCGCGATCACCTCACCGGCGCGCTCGACGTCGCGTCCGGTCAGCCTGACGTTGCGGCTGGCGAGCCAGGCCGGGTCCTGCTCCCACGGGATCCAGCGTTGTGAGACCGCGCCGCGGCGCGCTACCACGTCCAGCGCCGGCAGCGCGTCGATCGTCTCCTCGACGCGCCCGAACCCGGTCGTGAGCGCCGCCATTGCGGTGTCGGCGTCGGAGTTCCGGCAGGCCACCCGGACGACGATCTCGAACGAGTCCGGCACCACCTCGCGACGCGCGTCGGCGCGGACGGCGACCTGCGGCATCTGAGTCATGGCGCCATCCTGCTCCGCGACGGCGCGGCGAGCCGGTACTCTGCCGGCGATGAGCGCTCGCTGGAAGAGCTCGCCGGCCGCGACGCGGCCGAGATCCACGAATCGGCGGATGTAGGTTGCTGCGACTGGGGTTCTGGTGGCGCCGGCGGCCCGCATCCGAGGTGGTGCGCGAGGCGGTCCGGATGCACTGCGCCCACGCCTGGCAGGAATACGCAGCCGTGCTGTATCTCGGCCCGCAGGTCGTCAGCTACGAGGTGCCAGGCCGTCGCCCGGACGGCACGCTTCGCCGTCGCGGGCTGCTGCGCTGGACGGGCAGGCTCCTGCTCCGCGCGGCCGCCGTGGCGGTCGGCATCGTGTTGTTGCCGGTGTTGCTCGTCGCGGAGCTGTTCGATTCGGGTGACGGCGACACGTGGGTGCTCGGCACGCCCGAGCTGACCATTGCCGGGATGCCGGGGACGCTCGCCGTCGAGCTGGGAGATCACATTCGCGGGCACCGTGGCGCGCTGTGGCTCGCCTGGTCGGGCACCCGCATCGGCGTGCTGAGCGATCAGCCGCGCATGCTCTGGCAGGCACAGACAGGGCCGGCGCACGACCTCGCGCCCGCTGCCGGTGCGGGTGCCGTGGATTTCGCCGATGGCTCGTCTGTCGGCTTCACCCCGTCCCTGGCCGAGCTCGAGCGGCTGCGTGAGACGGCGGGCCGCCCGTAGCCGTCGCCGCGCGCGAGCAGCGTGGGTCGCGGGTCAGTCGCTGCGGCTGAACTCGGCAATCGCCAGGCCGAGCAGTCCCAGGCCGATCGCAAGCACAACGAAGGCCTGGAGCACCACGGGCACGTGCCAGCCGCCCCATGTGACGCCGGGGTCGAGCCGGGCGCGCGCCGTCGGGCTGATCGTCAGGTGGTCGAACACCGCCCGCCGCATGGGGTCGACGGCGTAGGTGAGTGGGTCGACGCGGTTGAGCGCGGTGAGCCACGTCGGTAGTCCGGTCACCGGGTACAGCGCCCCCGACAGGAAGAACAGCGGCATGATGAGCAGTTGCGTCAACGCCATGAACGTCTGCATCTGGGTGACCCGCGCCGCCACAACCAGCCCGAACGCCGTGAGCATGAACGAGAGCAAGATCAGCAAGCCGATCACGGCGAGGATCAGTGTCGGCGTGTAGGGCACGCCGACCAGCCCGGCCAGGGCGATCATCAGCAAGCCCTGCATCGTCGCGACGGTCGCTCCGCCCAGGCACTTGCCGATCACGATCGAGCTGCGGCGTACCGGCGCGACCAGCATCTCGCGCAGGAAGCCGAACTCGCGGTCCCAGACGACCGACGCCGCGGAAAAGATCGCTGTGAACAGCACCGCCATCGCGAGAATGCCGGGGTAGAAGAACGTGCGCAGGTTCAGCCCCTCGGTGCCCGCAGACGCCAACCGCGACAGGCCCGTGCCGAGCACGAAGAGGAACAGTGCCGGTTGGAGCAAGGCGGTGACGATGCGCAGCCGATCGCTGAAGTAGCGGATCAGCTCCCGCTCCCACACGATCTTGATCGCGCGCAGCTCGCTCGTGGCAGTCCGCACCGGGACCCGGACCGTCGCGAGAGCGGTAGCCGCGGCGCTACTCATCGGGCCCCCCGTCGGAACAGCGTGGCCCCGGCGCGTAGCTGGTCGGCCGTGCTCGCCTCGGCGTCGCGAATCGTCGTCCCGGTGTAGGACATGAACACGTCGTCGAGCGACGGCCGCGAGACGTTCACCGATTGAATCGCGACGGGGAAGTCGCTGAAGAGCTTCGGGATGAACTGCTCACCCTCCTCGACCGCGAACGTCACCGCACCCTCCGCCATGGTTGCGGTGAGCCCGAACTGCTCCTGGAGTGCCTTGATGGCTCGCGCGTCGTCATCGGTGTGTATCTGCACCCGGTCCTTGCCGATGCTCGCCTTCAGCGCCTGCGGCGTGTCCAGAGCGATGAT
>JBPYES010000245.1:0-10489 GCA_051984825.1 Jatrophihabitantaceae bacterium | reverse complement strand
GGGTCAGCGACCAGCCGCAGACAGCCGGCGGGCGGCTCGACCGTATCCAGCGAAATAACGACCTCCACCGCGATGAGTTTTGTGCCCCCAGCGCGTCACAACATCAGCCAGCTGGCGGATGTCTGCCGGCGGCTGAGATCGCAGGCTCGGATCAGCACATCCTGGCCAGCGCTAGCGAAAGAGGTTGCCCGATGAGACAGGTCCGCATCAGCAAACGCCGCCGCCCGCCCGGCTGGCCAGCAGAGCCGTTACCGCTGGACCCGCGTGACCCCGACATCGTCCGGGCCAAGCAACTGGCACGCGGCCAATCGCGCCAGCCGGTCCGGCGCGCACGCTGACACGTTCAAGCCATCCAGGAACCAAGCCGTGATCACAGTGACTCCGCCGCCGCAAGCGGCCACCGACTACCTCGACGCCGCCTCGGCCCGACACGGCGCAGCACCGACGCTGCCGTGCCAACTACACGACCCCGAGCTGTGGTTCGCCGATGCGCCCGCTGACATCGACCGGGCCAAGGTGCTGTGCGGCGCCTGCCCGGTTCGGCTGACCTGCCTCGCCGTCGCGGTCGAGTGCGAGGAGTTCGCCGGTGTGTGGGGCGGCCAGCTCTTGGACCGTGGACGGATCGTCCCGCACAAGCGCCCGCGCGGCCGGCCCCGCAAGCACCGCGACACGCCAGGACGACGCCTACGCAGCCAGGGCGAGGCCGTACCTAGTCAGACCTCTCCGTCGCGACACATCCCCCAAGACCGCGTCCAGGCCGCACTCCAACGCTTACACGACGCCGAGTCCGCCGTGTACGCCGCGCACCAGAGCCGCGTCGAAGAAGCGATCACCGCCGCGAACGCGAGACTGCTCGAGGCGGCCACCGAATACCTCGCAGCTACCGCTGCTCAGACCCCGGCCGCGTGACGTCCGGAACCGCGTCAGTTCGAACGCGGGTCAGCAGGGACGATCCGGCCCGTTCCGCCACCCGGCGCGAGGCGCCAACCGCCCTTGCCAGGCTCGATAGCGGAGCGTATAGCGCTCGTTATGCCCCGCGAGCCGCGACCGTCCCGGACTCGGCTGCGGGCGCTGCTGCGCCCACCCGGCCGCCAGACCAACCAGGCGCTGCTCGTCGTGCTGCTGGTCGCCTTCGGTACCGGGGTCGCCACGGTCGCGATCGGCTCACCGGACGGGGCCTGGGTAGCGATCGGCCACGGGATCTGCGGAGTGGCCGTGGTGCTGCTCATCCCATGGAAGTCGCGGGTGGTGCGTGGCGGACTGCGCCGCGCCCGCCCAAGCCGGTGGGCGTCGCTGCTGCTGGCCGCATTGGCGCTGGTCACCCTCATCGCGGGCGTCGGTTATGCCACCGGAGTGCTGCGCTCGATAGCCGGCATGCCCGGTATATGGGTGCATATCGCAGTCGCCCTCACGCTGGTGCCACTGGTGGTGTGGCACGTCTGGGCTCGGCGCATCCGGCCACGCCGGACCGATCTCTCGCGTCGGGCGGTGCTGCGTGCCGGCGTGCTGGCTGTGGGGGCGGTCGGGCTCTATGCCGCCACCGAGGCCGCGGTCAGCGTGCTGGGCCTACCTGGGGGCAGGCGCCGCTTCACCGGCTCATACGAGACGGCATCGTTCCGACCGGAGGCGATGCCGTCGACCAGTTGGCTGCTCGACGCCGTACCTGGCATCGACGCGGACCGGTGGCGGCTGACCATCGAGGACGGGCAGGGGCACCGAGAACTGACCCTTGCCGAGCTGACCACCTTCGACACCCAGGTGCGGGCAACGCTGGACTGCACGTCCGGTTGGTACTCACACCAGGACTGGAAGGGCGTGCCGCTGGGCGCCTTGCTCCACCGCGGGCCGGGAGCGCAAAGCATCTACGTGCACTCCGTCACCGGTTACTGGGTCCGCGTGCCGATCCACGAGCTCGATCGCCTGCTGCTCGCGACGCAGGTTGGCGGCGCACCCCTCTCGGCCGACCACGGGTTCCCGGCGCGCCTCGTGGCCCCGGGGCGGCGCGGCTATTGGTGGGTCAAGTGGGTCAACCGCGTTGAGGTACAGACCACACCGTCGTGGTGGCAGCCGCCATTCCCTATCGGCTGACGCTGCTGCGGTACCAGTCCGGCAATGTGCCCGCCTTGGCCCGCGCCGCGAGCTGCCGGCTTGTTGCACTCGATGCCGATGGCGGAAGGATGGCCGGGTTGATCTGGCCCGGGCTGCCCACGTTGAAAGCGGTGATGTCGAGCAGCACGTGGCTCGTCGCGGCGCTGTAAATCGAAATCGTGTCGGTGCTACTCGTGCCGGTCACGGCGAAGTTCGCGATGATCGCGCCCGCGCCGAAGTTGATCGACGACGTGGCCGGTCTCGTCCCGCCGGGGAACAACGTCATGAAACCGCCGGCGACCGGCTGAACCGCGGTCAGGTTGCAAAATGCCGAGGCGGCCGCTACCTCGAGTCCGCTCAGATCGATGTTGATCGTGTGGCCGGCGACCAGCCGCCCAGACGAGTCAAGGTTGCCGGCCGCGTTGAGAATGTTGGCTCGGCCACCGCTGCTGCGAGTGTCGAGAATCCGATGCGGCACGATGGTTACCACCTGATTGGCGGTGAACTCGGTATAAACGAACCCAGGCACCGGGCCGGTGGTGCCGCCTAAATCCAAGGTCGAGTACAGGACACCGCCGAGGTTCGCCAGCTCCCCGCCCGCGACCGCGACGAAGGAGTTGAAAGCCTGCTGGGCAAGCGCCACCGGAGCGTGGCCACCGGTATTCGCAACAGTCAAGGTGGCGCCGGTGGTGGCCGCGCCGGTCAGCGATGTCAGTGCTGTGCCCGAGTCATTGGCTTGGCCGAGGACAAGAGGATCGCCCGGCGCGCCTTGGGCGTCGCCGGCGTTCAAGGCTTCGACAGCGGTCACTCCGGCGACTGTTGCGGCGACGATGACTCCCCCTCGGCGCAGCAGCGTCCGCCGGTTGACGTCACGATCGTTGCCTGCCGGTTGGAGTGATTGATCGTTCATGATTCCCCCGATCCCCGCTGCACATACTGCTCTGGAGCGTCCGATCGAACTGCGCTCGCGACGCTCTGCCATACGCGACGACGATTGCCGGCTCGCGCTGCCGCGCGACGCCGGTGCACCGTTATGCAGCGGCGACTGCGACCAGTACGGCTACCCTCATCCCCCGCACGTCATCCCGCACTCTGCACCGGCGACCTCCGGATAACTGCCCCTTGGTTGGGCGAGGAGCGTGACACCGGAAGAACACGGGCGTCAAGCGACGTCGGCGTATTCACATTTGCAACCCGGCGATTCGGGAAATGGCGCTGACCCGCGGTTTTCCGGTTTACGGCGGTTACCGGAACCGAACCAGCATTATCGGCGTGAACATGCTTCGAAGTGGATAAGATCACCGCGTATTTCCGAGCGTTCGCGGCTTCCACGCAATTCCGGAGAACCGTTGTCGATACGGCTGCTGCGACGCGCGCAGCCGGGTGCCTGCCCTAGCGCGACGGCCCCGCGCCGGACATGCTGTGATCGTGCCCGAGGCAGCCATGGCAATCGTGCGAGTGGTGAAGCGGAAGTGGGACGGGAGCGTCTCGGCGGTCGACACCGCGCACCGACTGGCCGTCTCCGGCGACACGTCGGCCTGGTTAGTCCTCGCCGGTAGCCGCAGGGAGCGCCCCGGCTCGGGTGCAACGGAGGTCGTCGGCTGCGACGAGCTGTGGGTCGCCGTGCCTGGCGAATGGTGGGTCCTCTGCGGTTACACGGATGCTGACCGGTCGTTGACCGGCTACAAGGTCCATGCCACGGCTCCTTTCGAGGCCCCGGGTCGCGACGACGAGATCGAGTGGATCGACCTCGACCTCGACTTCGACATTGCCGGCGACGACGTAGAGCTGCAGGACGAGGCCCAGTTCCATGACCACGCTCTGGTCATGGGGTATCCCCGTGACGTCGTGCGGGGCGCCTGGTCGGGCATGTCCACGATCGCCGCGCGGTACACCAACGGCGACTGGCCCTTTGACGGATCACTGCAGGGCTGGGTGGACGGCGCCTAGTCGCAACGTCCGGGCCTGTCACGAGTCGTGCGCGACGGCCGCGCTAAACATTGTCTATTAAGTCGGTAGAGTAGCTATCATGTTGACACTCGTCATGCGACGCCACGTGGATCTGCTCCGCGTGAGCGCGATGGCGTGTCCGTTCTGCGCCTGACCGCCTCCCGATCGATCGTGGCGTGCGCGTCGCCCAGTCCGAGGAACCCCCCAATGCCAGCTGTGCTTTCCGGGCCGTCACCTGCCCGCACGCCACATCCGATCGAGCCGCATTGTCGATGGCCGAACTCAGCTTGGTGGTGCGCTCCGCCGCCGCCGATGCCCGTCGGTGGCAGTCGCGGCTGCACATGGCTGGCACCCGGGGTCTCCCCGCTGTTGCGCGAGATGAACTACTACGCTCCAGACCCATGTGGACGATTGCACCGGGTGTGGACGGTCGGTGGACGCGAGCCGGAACAGGCCCATCTCCGATGACCGTTGCCGCCCGGCGCACTATCGACGACGTTCTGGCCGCGGCACGTGCCCGACTGGACCGGCTCACCGCACACGAGGCCCACGAGTCGCTGCGCCACGGCGCGGTGCTGGTCGATATCCGTCCGGAATCCGACCGCCGGACCGAGGGCGAGATCTTCCGCGCCGTCGTGATCGAGCGCAACGTCCTCGAATGGCGACTGGACCCGAGCAGCGAATCCCGGCTTCGCGTCGCCGCCTACGACCTTCGCGTCATCGTCCTCTGCAACGAGGGATACACCTCCAGCCTGGCCGCCGCTGCGCTGCAGGATCTCGGCATCCACCGCGCCACCGACGTCATCGGCGGTTTCCGCGCCTGGCGCTCAGCCGGTCTCCCGATCACCACCGGATCGGCACAACGACCTGATCTCCGCGCGGCGAATCCTGGCTACGACTGCGCTCGTAGTTGACAACGCTGTCAGGGAAAGCCCCACCATCCAAGAACCATCCGACCGCGTCAAACCTCAAAGACGCCCCCTCACGCGATCAAGGCTTCAGTTCACCGTAGTTTGACGGCTGTTGCTGTAGACGGCGTCGCCGCGGCCGGCAACTTGACGAGATGCGAACCTCGCCCCTAACGTGCCCCTCCGACATCGTTGTCGGATCATGCCCACATCCTGGCTGGAGCACGTCTTGAATGCTGCCCACTCCAACAAGAACTCTGTGTCACGCCGACGCTGGCGGGCCGTCGCGCTGTTCGCCGGCGCCGTCCTTGGACTGGCTGCAGCCCAGGCCGTCGTGTCGCAGGCGCAGGCCAGCCCGGAGAGCTCGCCGAGCGACTTCTCGACATCGTTCGAGGCCGGCCAGCCGCAACCTGACTGGACGAGCACCCTCGAGGCGAGCGGCGACGGCGCCACCAAAGCCTGGGGCGTGTCGATGACGACCACGGTGGGCAGCGGTCCCGCCAGCGGCTACAACGTCAAACCGAACGTCGGCTGGACGGGTGTCGCCTCCCTGCACTACGCAGGCCACCAGTACGCCGCCGGACACGGGTACGCCTACGACAAGCTCTACGACGTCAACATCCCGGTCACGCCGACGACCGAGCTCTCGTACGTGATCTTCCCGGAGTCGACGTATGGCGACAGCAGCGACCCGAGCACCTACGCCGCGGTCGATGTGGCCTTCACCGACGGCACATATCTCTCCGATCTGAATGCACTCGACCAGCACAGCAAGCCCGTGAACCCACAGGGTCAGGGCACCTCGAAAATCCTCTATACCGACCAGTGGAATCACGAGATCGCGGAGATCGGCGCCGTGGCCGCCGGCAAGACGATCGATCGCATCCTCGTCGGCTACGACAAGCCCAGCGGGCCTGCAGATTTCAGCGGATGGCTGGACGACATTGCAGTGACCGCCGCGCCGCCCCACAACACATCGACGCATCCAACCGATCACGTCATCACCACGCGCGGTACCAACTCCGGCTCCGACTTCTCGCGTGGCAACAACTTCCCGGCTACTGCGACACCGCACGGCTTCAACTTCTGGTCGCCCGCGACGAATGCGGGCTCGGACACCTGGTTCTACCGCTATCAGGCGGACAACAATGCCCAGAACCTGCCGAGGATCCAGGCCTTCTCGCTCAGCCACGAGCCGAGCCCGTGGATCGGCGACAGGCAGACGTTCCAGGTCATGCCGGAGGCCGGCACGGCCGCGCCAACGGCGAACCGATCTGCGCGCGCGCTCGCGTTCGACCACGCGAACGAGATTGCGCAACCTGACTACTACGGCGTCACATTCCAGAACGGCATGAAGACCGAGATCACGCCGACAGATCACGCGGCCATGTTCCGATTCACGTTCACGGGCGACGCGTCGAACCTGGTCTTCGACAACATCAACGGCAGCGGCGGTCTGAGCCTTGACCCGTCAGGCGACAGCATCAGCGGCTACACCGACGTAGCGTCGGGTCAGTCCAATGGCGCGACCCGGATGTACGTCTACGCCGAATTCGATCGGGCCGCGATCGGCAGCGGCACGTTGACCGGCGGTAGTGGCAGCAACAACGTCAGCGGGTACTACAAGTTCGACACCAGCGCGACGAAGGTCGTGACGATGCGCATCGCGACTTCACTGATGAGCGTCGCGCAGGCCAAGCACAACCTGGACCTGGAGATTTCGCCCACCGACACGTTCGACTCCATCAAAGCGCAGGCGCAGGCAATGTGGGACAAGGTGCTGGGCGTCATCACCGTCCAGGGCGCCAACGACGACGCGCTGACCACGCTGTACTCGAACCTGTACCGGCTCAACTTGTATCCGAACGAGGCGTACGAGAACACCGGCACCGCCGACGCACCGGTGTGGAAGCACGTCGTGCAGTCGTCCAACGCATCGAACCCGGTGCCGCCCGGCACCACAAGCACCGAGACCGGAGCACCGATCGCGGACGGCAAGGTCTTCGTTGACAACGGGTTCTGGGACACATACCGCACCGAGTGGCCGCTGGACGCGCTGCTCTACCCGGCCGAAACGGCTCAGATGATCAACGGATTCGTCCAGCAGTACAAGGACGGCGGCTGGGTCGCACGCTGGTCGGCACCCGGCTACGCGAACAGCATGACGGGCACCAGTTCTGACGTCGCGTTCGCAGACGCATACCTCAAGGGCGTACCCGGCATCGATGTGCAGGCCATGTACGACGCAGCCCTGAAGGACGCCTCCGTCGCCCCACCCAACCAGAACGTCGGGCGCAAGGGACTCGATCAGTCGATCTTCCTCGGCTACACACCGACGTCGACGCCTGAAAGCGCGTCCTGGTCGCTTGAGGACTACCTGAACGACTACGGCATCGCGCAGATGTCGAAGAAGCTCTACGACACGACCGATACCAGCGACCCGCGCCATCAGGAGTACCTCGACAACTACACGTATTACCTCAACCGTGCGCAGGACTACGTCAATCTGTTCAACCCGGCTGTAGGTTTCTTCGAGGGCAAGGACGCGTCGGGCCAGTGGCGTCAGTCGGCGTCCGACTTCGACCCACGCGTCTGGGGCAATGAATTCACCGAGACGGACGGGTGGAACTTCGCGTTCCACGCTGTGCAGGACGGGCAGGGCCTGGCAGATCTCTACGGCAGCCGGGCAGCGCTCGGCGACAAGCTCGACAAGTTCTTCGCCACACCGGAAACGGCCACCTTCCCGGGCTCATACGGCAACCCGATTCACGAGATGCGCGAGGCCAAGGAGGTGCGGCTGGGGCAGTGGGGCCTGAGCAACCAGGTCTCGCACCACATCCCATACATGTACGACTACGCCGGCGAGCCGTCGAAGGCCGAGGCCATCGTTCGCGAAGCGCTGTCGCGGACATTCATCGGCAGTGACATCGGTGAGGGCTACCCGGGCGACGAGGACAACGGCGAGATGTCGGGGTGGCAGATCTTCAGCTCGCTCGGTCTTTACCCGCTGCAGATGGGGTCGCCGACGTACGCGATCGGCTCGCCGCTGTTCACGCAAGCCACGATCCACCTGGAGAACGGCAAGCAGATCGTCATCAACGCGCACAACAACAGCCCGCAGAACGTCTATGTGCAGGACCTGAAGGTCAACGGCGCGTCGCAGTCGAAGGTCTACCTCACTCAGGACCAGCTGGCGAACGGTGCCGTGCTGGACTTCGACATGGGCCCCCAGCCGTCGGCATGGGGCACGGGCGATCAGGACGTGCTGCCGTCGATCACGAACGGCACGTCGGCGCCGAAGCCGCTGCAGGATCTGACCGGACCCAGCCACGGCACCGCGTCGAGCAGCGACGGCAGCGACGCGTCCAAGCTGTTCGACAACTCGTCCAACACCGAGGTGACGTTCACGGCGAAGACCCCGTCGATCACGTGGGACTTCGCCGGGGCAGGCACTGGCACGGCGACGTACTACACGCTTACGTCCAGTTCGCATGCCGGCGATCCGGCGAGCTGGGAACTGCAGGGCTCGATGGACAACGTGGACTGGACGACCCTCGACCGCCGCAGCAACCAGACGTTCGCCTGGCGCCAGTACACGAGGGCCTTCCCCATCGCTAACTCGAAGGCCTACCGCTACTACCGATTGCGGGTCGTCGCGAACAGCGGGCAGCCGACCACGTCGCTGTCGGAGATCGAGTTGCTCGGCCAACCGCCGGCCACAAATCCGAATCGCACGCTGGGCGCGGCACTTTCGCCACAGCAGAGCGTGGTCATCCCGTCGGCGGGCACAGCCGCGACCGAGAAGCTGACCCTGGACGTCCAGGCAACGGCGCCCGGCGTGACCCACGTGAAGGTGACGCCCGACGTACCACAGGGTTGGACCGTGACACCGTCGAGCACCACGGTGACGCTGAACTCGAATGGCAGCTCGGCTGAAGGTTCGGCGCCTCTCACCGTGACCGTTCCTGCGGGTGCGGCAGACGGGACGTACACCGTCGGGGCAACCGTGAGCGCACCGAGCACCACTGCGGTGCGCGCCACGGCGAGCGTCACAGTCGCGCACCAGATCGATTTCAGCACCGGCACGGCCGCAGAGCAGCCCTGGCTGTGGGATGCGGACAGCTCGCAGATCGACGGCGGCAGCAACCGCTTCGCTGACAACGATCACTACTTCGTGTACCGGTTCCCACTGCCGGCCGACACGGCCAGTGGCACGGTGACGCTGTCGATCGACAACGAGTTCCTGGTTCAGGCCAGTTCGGACGGCCAGAACTGGACGACGGTGCTGCAGGAGACCCAGCAGATCCGCGATGGCTCCAACAAGGCTGACCGCACCATCGACATCGCGCCGTTCCTAGGCACGGACAAAGTGGTTTACATCCGTGTTGCGGACAGCTTCCCGCAGGACGGGTGGGGCGGCCGCGTCTCCCACCTCAACGTGACCTTCAAGTGACGGGTGAGGACCATGAGAGCCACGCGTAAGCGAGTCGCCGCAGCCGTCGTCTCCGCAGCCATGCTGTGCACCGGGATGCTCGCACGCCCGGTCACGGCATCGGCTGACGCGCCGACGGACCTGACGTCGCTCGTCAATCCGTTCGTCGGCACGCAGAACAACGGCAATACGTTCCCCGGTGCGACCATGCCGTTCGGTATGGCGCAGGAGAGCCCTGACAACGGCGGGGCGACCGGATACAACTACGACACGCCAACGATCTACGGCTTCAGCCAGACGCACCTGTCGGGTGTCGGGTGCGGCATGGAAGGCGAGCTGCCGATCATGCCCACCACGGGACCGATCACGACGACCGACTACAGGTCCTACGCGTCGGATTACTCGCACAGCGACGAGCAGGCACGACCCGGCTATTACCAGGTGCATCTCGCGAAGTACGACGTGAACACCGAGCTGACCGCTACCGACCGGACCGGCTGGCAGCGCTACACGTTCCCGGCCGGATCGCAGGCGAACGTCTTGTTCAATACCGGCAAGGCGAACATGACCGTCTTCGACTCCTACGTGAAGATCGTGAACAGCGACACCGTAGAGGGCTACGTCCACGACGGGCATTTCTGCGCCGGCCAGGACCAGCACACGCTCTATTTCATCGCGCACTTCAACCGGCCGTTCTCGGCCTTCGGCACCTGGTCGGGTAGCACGGTGACCGCCGGATCGCGAGACTCCGCAGCCGGCCAGTCGAGCAACGGTGCCTACCTCACGTTCGACACGACGACGGATCGCAGCGTGACCGCGACGATTGCCCTGTCCTACACAGGGCTCGACGGTGCACAGAAGAACATGGCGGCCGAGGCGGCCGGTCAGGGCTTCGACTCCGTGCGGCAGGCGGCCGACGATGCCTGGAACACTCGGCTCCACCAGATCGAGATCTCCGGCGGCGCGAACGATCGGCAGGTGTCCTTCTACACCGCGCTGTACCACTCGATGCTCGGACCGAATCTGGAAGGCGACGTCGACGGCCGGTACATGGGCTCCGACGACACCGTGCACCAGGCGCAGGACTACACCCCGTACGCCAACCTCTCCC
>JBPYES010000244.1:0-7330 GCA_051984825.1 Jatrophihabitantaceae bacterium | reverse complement strand
GCTTCACCTCAGTGCCTGCGTACTTGGCCTGCTTGAGCGCGGCGGCAAGCTGCAGGAGGAATCGCAGCTCGCGCGGTTGGAAGTCGATCTCTTTAAGGAAGCTTCGATTCCTCAGATTGAAAGCCATGGAGGTCTCCTGAATAGATCAGAATGCTGGGTCACGTTCGAGCGGGCAGGTCATGCAGTGTGAGCCGCCCCGTCCGCGGCCCAGTTCGAAGCCCTGAATGGTGATCACTTCGATGCCGGCTTTGCGCAGCGCGGTGTTGGTGCCGACATTGCGCTCGTACGCGATGACGACACCTGGTTCCAGCGCGACGACGTTATTGCCGTCGTCCCATTGCTCGCGTTCGGCTTCGAAGTCGTCACCGCCCGTCTCGACGACGCGCATCGTCGGGACGCCAAGGGCCTTTGCCATGTGCTCCGGTAGGGGGCCGATCTGTTCCTCGACGACCAGATCGTCGGCCGAGTCGCCAGGGCGGATCGCCCAGGTGCGTGCGCCGTTGATCACTTGCGGGAACAGCGTGACGAGGTCGCGGTCACACATGGTGATGACGGTGTCGAGGTGCATGTAGCTGCGCGACTTCGGAAGGTGCACGGCCAGCACCTGCCGCGCCGAGCCGGCGCGGAACAGTGACCGGGCGATCCACAAGACCGCTTGCGGCGTCGTCCGCTCGCCCATACCGATCATCACCGTGCCGTTGCCGATGGGTTGCACATCGCCGCCCTCGACGTGGCAGCGTCCCCAGTTTTCGTCCGATCCGCCGAGCCAGATCGAGAACTTCTCGGCGGCGAACATCGGGTGGAAGCGATAGATGGCCTCGACGATCATCGTCTCCGGTAGGCGGGCCGGCTTGGTCATCGGATTCACGGTCACGCCGTCGAAAATCCAGCACGACGGATCGCGTTGGAACAAGAAGTTCGGCAGCGGTGGCAGCAACATGCTCGTCGGATCTGCCGACTCCCATACCAGTCCCACGTCCTGCTTGACGTCGGCCTTCGTGATTCCGCCGATCAGGAACTCGGCGGCTTCGGTGGGCGCTGCGGCATCGACCCACTCGCGGGCGCGCTGCGCCGCGGCGATGCCGACTTGGCGCTCGCTGAGGATGTGGTCGCTCACCCAGTCCTTGACGCCGGATTCGCCGAGTGCTTCGGCCAGCAGCTGCTCTGCCTCGAACACCTGGACGCCACGCTCTCGCATTACCTCGCAGAACATGTCGTGTTCGGCCTTGGCCTGCTTGACCCAAAGCACGTCGTCGAACAACAACTCGTCGGCGTTGGAAGGTGTCAGGCGCGTGTGCTCCAGACCCGGCCGGTGCACCATGACCTGACGGAGTCGGCCGACCTCGGAATGGACACCGAACGGCATTGCCGCCTCCTACTGCTTCGGTCCGGATGGGATGAGTTCGACGTCCTGGACGCCGAGTGACACGCGGGTGCCTGCGGTGTCGGCAAGCATCGCCTCGATGTCGGCGAGCGCGCCGATTGACGCCGGCTTTCCCGTCGCTCGTGCGAAGTCGCACGCCGCCTGCACCTTCGGCAGCATCGACCCGGATGCGAACTCCGCCGCATAGTGCTCGAGCAGCCGGTCGGGATGCGCGCGGCGGATTGCCTGCCGATCGGGTTTGCCGTAATGCACATATGCGGCGGGTGCGTCGGTGGCCAAGATCAGGATGTCGGCGTCGAGGTCCTGGGCCAGCAGGGCGCTGGCGTGGTCCTTGTCGATGACCGCCTCGACACCGCCCAGCTGCCGACCCGAACGGTATGCCGTTGGAATCCCGCCACCACCGGCGCAGATCACCACGCAACCCTGCTCCAGCAGCCACCGGATCGGGCGTCGCTCGAAGATGTGCTTCGGCGCCGGCGACGGCACTACTCGGCGCATGCTGTCGCCATCGGGCTTGAACGTCCACCCTCGGTCAGCGGCCAGCTTCTGTGCGTCGCCGCTGGTGTACAGCGGGCCGATCGGCTTCGTGGGATTGTCGAACGCCGGATCGTTCGGATCGACCTCGATCATGGTGAGCAGCGAGGCCAGTGGCTTGTCATACGGAAGCCGATTCCCGAGCTCACGTTCCACCAGGTAGCCGATCATCCCCTGCGTCTCTGCACCCAGGACGTCCATCGGTGAGTCGGCGGCCGCTTCATAGGCCGCCTCCTCGAGCGCGAGCAGCCCGATCTGCGGACCGTTGCCATGCGAGACGACCAACTCGTGGTGTTCGGCAATGGGCGCCAGGCGATCACAGGCCGTGGCGACGT
This sequence comes from Jatrophihabitantaceae bacterium, assembly GCA_051984825.1. Taxonomy (GTDB): domain Bacteria; phylum Actinomycetota; class Actinomycetes; order Mycobacteriales; family Jatrophihabitantaceae; genus DASXRA01. The sequence continues at coordinate 5,077 of JBPYES010000244.1, read as the reverse complement.
TCTGAACCTGGTTCTCCGCGGTCATCGGCTGGCCACGGCGCAGCAGTGCATTGCCACCGAGCGCCACCACTACTCTCATCGGACCGCCCTTCCCGACTTCGAGCGTTTGGCCGCACGCTAGCTACGCCACGGTGCGAGGCAATCATTCGCGCAGGGTGAGAGCTTCCTGCCCTACAGGATCGACACTGCCGACGTGACTGCATCGTCGCTGACCGGCCGCGACGTCTCGCAAAGGCTGGGTGACCGCGTGCGCCCCGGATGCGGATGTCGCAACCGTCCCCTCAGTCGCGCACTGCAGCCCCGGAGATGAACTCAGATTGACGAATCCATGACTGGCCGTTAAACGTGAGGTGAACGGTGTCCACCACAACTCAAGAGCCTGCGACACCTGCCGGGCCCGCCGCCAAGCCGCCGGCCCGATTCGGCCTGACTACGGCGGTCGCATTGATCGTCGGCAGCATTATCGGCGTCGGCATCTTCAATTTGCCTACGTCGCTGGCCTCCTACGGCCCGATCAGCCTGGTGTCAATGGGCCTGACGACGATCGGCGCGCTCGTACTCGCAGTCCTGTTCGCGTCGCTGTCCCGCCGACTTCCTGCCGACGGCGGACCATACGCCTACTCCCGGACCGCGTTCGGCAACCCGCTCGGCTTCGTCAACGCGTGGTCGTACTGGATAACGGCCTGGGCCGGCAACGCCGCGATCGCGGTTGGCTGGGTGCTCTACGTCGAAGAGTTCATCAACAAGGGCCACAACAAGTTCTACTCGGTCCTGCTCGTTCTCGTCGGCTTGTGGATTCCAGCGGTGATCAACTTGTCCGGGGTCAAGAACATGGGTGCCGTTCAGGTGTGCACAACTGTATTGAAGTTCGCGGCCCTTCTGTTTATGTCGACGGTCGGCTTGTTCTACATCAAGAGTGACAACTTCACGCCGTGGAATGTAAGCGGCGAGAGCACCGTCGCGGCCATCGGCGGTGGTATGGCGATAGCGCTATTCAGCTACCTCGGAGTCGAGGTAGCAGCCGTTGCGGCCGCGAAGGTTCGCGACCCGGATCGCAACATCCCGCGCGCCACGATCCTCGGTACTCTGGCGACCGCTGTGGTGTACATGCTTTCTCTCACGGCGGTCTTTGGCATCGTCTCCACCGACAAGTTGGCCAAGGCCAACGCGCCGTTCTCCGTGGCGATGAATACCATGTTCGGCGGCACCTGGACCGGGCACGTCATGGCCATCGCGGTCATCATCTCCGGCTTCGGCGCACTGAACGGCTGGACGATGATCTGCGCCGAGATGCCCCTCGCCGCCGCCAAGGACGGACTCTTCCCACAGCGCTTCAAGACAATCTCGAAGTCCGGCGTCCCCGCCTTCGGCGTCATCGCGTCGACCGTCCTGGCCTCGATCGCCATGATCATCAACTATCTCGGCTCGGGCGGTGAGACGGTCTTCACGACCCTCGTCCTGATGACCGGCATAACGGCGGCAATCCCGTATGCGTTCTCGGCCCTAGCTCAGATTAAGTGGCGTCTCGCGGATCAACGCGCTATGGACACACCCCGATTTGCGCGTGACATGACGGTCGCCGTCGTGTCCGTGATCTTCTCGATCCTGTTCATCATCTACAGCCGTAACACCGGCCACAGTTTCTGGGTCTACTGGGCGCCGTACTTCATGGCCGGCGGTGCACTTCTGCTAGGCATACCGGTGTACCGGTCGCAGCGCGCCCGCATGACCGAACCGAGTCCCGTTCCGGCCTATCGCTGAAAAGGGAAGAACGTTCTGCGAACTCTCCGGCTAAGAAGGAGTCGTGGGAATGAGCACGAAAGGAGCCTCACCGACACTCACCGTTCGACAAGCAGCATTCATCGGTGTCGGGGCAATGGTGGGAGCCGGGATCTTCTCCCTGCTCGGGGCCGCCGGCGAGGTTGCAGGCGCCGCAGTGTGGCTCTCATTCCTCATCGCAGGCGCTATCGCCGGATTACAGGCATATTCATTCGCAAAGTTCGGTGCGCGCTACCCGACGGCGGGTGGGCTCCTCGAGTACGTCCGGAAAGGTTACGGTGACGGTCACTTCCTCGGGATCATCGCCTGGCTGATCCTCGCCGCGAACGCCATCGTGACGGGGATGGTGGCAGTCTCGTTCGGTAGCTATGCCAGCGAAAGCTTCTTCGACGGCCAAGAGGCCGTGACGAAGACGTTCGCGGTACTGTTGATCGTCGCGATGACTCTCCTCAACATCCTTGGTTCCCACGCAGTCGCTCGCGCCCAAACCGTGATCGTCTATGTCGTCCTGACTATCCTGACGGTCTTTGCGATAAGCACCCTCGCGAATCTGCACACAAATCTGCTCGCATTTTCGAACTACCCGTCCCTGCAGGACATCGTCTCGAGCGTTGCCTTGACCTTTTTCGCATTTCTTGGCTTCGGTGTAGTGACATTCACGGCGAAGGATCTCGCCAACCCGCGGCGCCAGCTTCCGCGCGCCATGTTCCTTGCCGTCGGGATAGCCACCGTCATATACGTTGCCGTGGCATTAGGCGTCTTCGGCACCCTGACCGTCGACAAGGTCATAGAGTCCGGCGGCACCGCGCTCGCAGTCGCTGCCCAGCCCGTGCTCGGCCGGGCCGGGTACTGGCTGATGAACGTAACGGCGCTCTTCTCAACCGCGGGCGCCACCAATGCTGGTCTATATCCCGCGGGCGGGCTATGTACGGAGATGGCCAACATCGGCCAATTCCCACCGCAGATGGGGCACAACTACGGTGGCCGAGCACCGGCGGGCCTCCTCCTAACGGCTGCCGCCGCGGCCGTTCTGGCCGCAGGCTTCGACCTGAGCGCGATCGCCTCGATCGGCAGCGCCATCGCCCTGCTCGTCTTCGCACTTGTCAGCATCGGTCACATTCGCGTTCATGCGGACACCGGAGCAAAAGCGTGGCTGCTGTGGGTGGCCGTACTCAGCACCCTGGCAGTACTCGTGACATTCGTCTTCACAACACTCATTCACGAGCCCGCATCCCTCGTCACGCTCCTGGTGATCCTCGCATTGAGCGTGGCGCTCGACATCGCCTGGAAGCACAGTCGCGATACAGCCAAGGTCAGCTAATGCTTGTGACGCGTCGCCGCCGCTAACCGCCGTGTGCGCGTCAGTTGTTCGGGACGAAGATCAGCTTGACGACGTCTGCGGTCGGCGCGTCGGCGGCGATTGTCGTCACGACCCACCCACCCTTCGGGTGGTAGCTGTCCACTCCCGGCGCGATCCGGAGGTAGAACTTCTGGCTTCCGCCGGCCGTGGCGCCGTACAGATCGGGGTAGCCGGGGATATTCAGCGGCTTGGCATCCGCTGGCGGCCCGTCCCCCCAATCGACGGTGAAGCTGAAGCACTGGCCGCTCGGAGTCACCAACCAGGCTCCCCTGTTCGACTTCCCGACAGATCCCGCGGAGCTGTGGGTCGGACACGATCGCAGGGGTTCGATCTTGGCGAATCTGTAAGCGGCAGGCGACGCGATCGCGGAGGACGTGCTCGGGGTGACCGGTGCGGAGCTGGATACGACCGCTGCGGAGCTGGATACGACCGGAGCCTCGGCGACAGGGGCAGGTGCCGGCGAGCCGCCGCTGACGAGCAGCGCCGTCGCGGTGGCGGCAGCGGCGACAGCGGGAACGGCAACGTAAGCAGCCAGGCGGCGATCGCGCGCCTTGCGGCTGTGCTGCCGCACCTGTGCGGCCAGTCCGGGTGCCGGGTTCAGGTCGCTGGTTGTGTCGTGCATGCCGCGGCGCAGGGCGGTGATCAATTCTTCATCAGTGGGCATCGGTGATCTCCTCGAAGTCGGCACGGTCACCGATCAGCTCTCGCAGCTTCGCGAGGCCGTGGTGGCTCTGGCTCTTGACGGTTCCCGCGCTACACCCGAGGACTTCAGCCGTCTGCTCGATGGTGAGGTCCTCGAAGTAGCGCAGGACGAGGACGGTTCGCTGCTGGTACGGCACCTGACGCAGCGCGCCGACGAGAGCCTGGGAGAGCGTGACCGCCTGGTCGGGCGGCCCGTAGGTTGGTTCCGTCGGATTGCTCACCTCGACGACTCGCCGCGAGCGTGCACGCCAGCGGTTCTTGGCCAGATTCACTACGGCCCGGCGTGTGTAGGCCACCGGGTCGGTATGAACCGTGCGCCAGTGCCGCGCGGTCGCCATCAGTGCATGCTGTAGCGCATCCTCCGCGTGACCGTGGTCGCCGGTGAGCAGGTAGGCGGTGCGGAGCAGCGAGGGCGATGAAGCAGTCACGAAGTCGTCGAAATCGCGTCCAACTTCGTCCATCCTCACTTCCCTAAGACACCGCCACCGCCGAAAAGGTTGTACGAGGTCACCCAACGTTTCGCCCGTCGCTCACGCGGCAACTTGCTTCCGTAGGCGCGGCCGAGGCGAGCGGGTTAGCGGGTTGGACGCGCACGTCGTCGACAGCATTTGCGTTGCGCTGTGATGACGACCAACCTGGTGCAACACACGGGCGTGGTCTCTTGTTCGGGGCAGTTGGTGAGGCCGTCGACACGCAAGCGGACAGGCGGCGCCCGGGTCGATCGGGTGACGGTATCGCGCAGCGGATCACGGACGTATGTGTCTATCCAGTTGGGGGCTTGGGATCGATTCGGAGGCACGGGTCGACCGATCGCGGGGGTTAGCGGTGGGCGTTGTGTGGGGCCGGGGTGGCGGGCGGCTGTCCCGCCCGTCGCCCGTCCGCTGCCGCCGGGGGTCTGGTCGCGGTCGCTGCGATCGGCGCGGCTACCTCATTCTCGGGGCATTGCACGGGACGATCTCGGCCAGAGGGTTGGCTGGGAGGTCGGGCCATGGTCAGCGCAGCGCAGTCAGGAGACGGCTCGTCGTTCGTCACGTTGCGGCGGCGCGTGATGAGCGAGGCGGAGTCGCTCGAGCGTGCCATGGAGGACTTCGAGAACCCGTCGCAGGAGTGGCGTCGGCTGTTCTCCGAGCTGCTCGGCACCTTCTTGCTAGTGCTGGTCGCCGCTGGTGGCGGGATGATGGGCCAGGCGTTCCCGAACACCATCAGTCGCACCGCCGCGGTGGTCGCGCCTGCGCT
>JBPYES010000243.1:0-3496 GCA_051984825.1 Jatrophihabitantaceae bacterium | reverse complement strand
GCGTGCCACTCGTCCAGGGTCATCAGCCCGCCGCTGTACAGCGGCCACATCCACGCGAAGTCGGCGATGACGACGCCCAGGTAGAGCGCCACTGCGAGTGCGCCCCAGCGGCGGCGACGTTCCGCGGCGAGATAGGTCAGGACGTTGCGGGTATTCGGCACGGCGGGTCCGAGCAGTGCACCCAGGCCGAGAGTCACGCCCAGAATCAGGAACGGTACGAGCGGCGTCATGTAGAAGAGGAACATCGTCCGCTTCAGGTCGGGGAACCACACCAGCCAGCCGGCCGCGAATGCGACCAGCACGACGGCGGCGCGCCAGTCGCGGGTCGTCAGCCAGTGCCAGATCAGCCAGAGCAGGGCCGGGATGAATGCCCACCACATCAGCGGCGTCCCGATCAACAGGATCTCGCGGGCGCACTGCTTGGCGCCGCAGCCTGTCGCGTTGCCGTCGTAGTAATAGTCGACGGGCCGGCCGAGTACCAGCCAGCTCCACGGCTTCGAGCCGTACGGGTGCGGCGAGTACAGCGTCTCGTGGAATCGGTAGGCGTGCAGCGTGTAGTCGCCGAGCGCGCGGATCGGCGCGGGCACCCAACCCCACCAGAACGGGATGTGCACGCCGAACAGGTCGATGCGCCCACTCGCCGAGTGCGTGTCGGCCCAGTGCCGGTTCCACGCGTTCTCGCCGGCGAACCAGCCCAGGTAGGTCATGAGGTAGGCGGCGAGGGGTGCGAGGAACAGCGGGCCGAGCGAGGTGAGCCACGGGCGCCGGACGGCTCGCCACAGGCGCTGCACGCCGGCAGACTTCAGCGCGCCCCGGTCCCACAGCAGGCAGAGGATCCAGAACGCGATATAGAAGGACAGCGCCGTCCACTTCACGGCTAGCGCCAGCCCGAACATCACGCCCGCGACGAGCCGCCACGGCCGCGGGCCGAGGGTCGGTACGCCGCCGCTCAGGTCCACGCCGGCGCTGATCAGCCCGGCCAGCCGGGCGCGTGTCTGGTCGCGATCGAGCACCAGGGCGCCGAACCCGGCGACGATGAACACCTGCAGGAAGATGTCGAGCAACGCGACGCGCGACTGGACGACGGACACGCCCTCCAGTGCGAGGAGCAACCCGGCAATGCCCCCGAAAAGGTTCGAGCGGAACATCCGCCGTGCAATCCGGGTCAGCAGCAGGACGCTCACGATTCCGGCCACGGCCGGAGCCATCCGCCAGCCGATCTCCTGCTGGTGCCAGAGCCAGTGATCTTGCTGGCCCAGCCAGGACGTGAACGCGATCAGCCACTTACCCAGCGGCGGATGCACGATGAACATGTAGCCGCGGTTGTCCTCGTACCCGAAGCGCAGCATCTCCTGGGCTTCGGTGGCGTAATACACCTCGTCGAAGCTCTTGCCGTGCGGCCAGCCGAGGGACCAGAGCCGGGTGAGCGCCGCGACCAGCGTGACCATGGCGGTGACCGCCCAGCCGATCGCCGGCGACGGGTCGCGCCAGGTCGACAGCGACGCAGGAACCGGATGGGTCGGCGGAGCCGCCACCTCCGGCTGCGCGAGTGCCTCTGCGGTCGCCGTCACGGCGCCTGATCGTAAGGTCTCTGCATGAGCGACCAGCTAGGACGGGTCATCCTGGCTGCCGCTCCGCTGGGCGATGTGCGTGACGCATCGGCGCGCCTTTCGGCGGCGCTCGCCGAAGCCCCGGTGATCGCGGCCGAGGACACCCGCCGCGTCCGCCGGCTGTGCGCCGACCTGGGCGTGACCCCGTCCGGCCGCATCGTCTCTTTCTTCGACGCGAACGAGTCGGCCCGGCTGCCCTCGTTGCTCTCGGCGATACGCGAAGGTGAGGACGTGCTCGTGGTAACCGACGCGGGCATGCCGTCCGTGTCGGATCCTGGGTATCGCCTGGTGGTGGCAGCCATCGCCGAGGGCATCGACGTCACGGTACTGCCGGGACCGTCGGCCGTGACCGCGGCACTCGCACTATCCGGGCTCCCGGTGGACCGGTTCTGCTTCGAGGGTTTCCTGCCGCGCCGCGCCGGCGAGCGGCGGCGCGCCCTCGCGGCGCTGGCTGCCGAGCAGCGGACGCTGGTCTTCTTCGAGGCACCGCACCGGCTCGCGGCGACCCTCTCGGACATGGCGAGTGCGTTCGGGCCCGCCCGTCCGGCCGCCGTGTGCCGCGAGCTCACCAAGAAATACGAGCAGGTTCGCCGCGGCGGCCTGGGCGAGCTCGCCGGGTGGGCAGAGGGCGACGTCCGGGGCGAGATCACGCTCGTGGTGGGCGGTGCACCGGCTCTGAACACCGCAGCCGACCCGGCCACGCTCGCCGCCGAGGTCGCGGAACGAGAAGCCGCGGGACTGTCTCGCAAGGATGCGATCGCGGCAGTCGCCACCGCGCACGGTGTCCCCAAGCGCGACGTATTCGACGCGGTCGTCGCCGCCAAGCGCTGAGCCCCCGATTGCGCGAGCGCTCATCGAGCCAATGCCGCCTGGGCGGATCGGCGGCGGGCTCTTCGCGCGAGCGCTCATCGATAGGCTGGCCTCATGAGCAGGAACATCCTGACCGCGGTGGCGTGGCCGTACGCCAATGGTCCGCGGCACATCGGCCATGTCGCCGGATTCGGCGTCCCGTCCGACGTGTTCAGCCGCTACCAGCGGCTGGCCGGGAACAACGTGCTCATGGTGAGCGGCACGGACGAACACGGCACACCCATCCAGGTGCAAGCTGACAGCGAGGGCGTGACGGCCCGCGACCTCGCCGACCGGTACAGCCTGGTGATCGCGAAAGACCTCAAGAAGCTGGGCCTTTCCTACGACCTGTTCACCCGCACCACGACAAGGAATCACTACGCGGTGACCCAGGAGATCTTCCTGGGGCTGCTGAAGAACGGGTACGTGTTCCCGCAGACACAGCTCGGCGCGATCAGCCCCTCGACGGGACGCACGCTTCCTGACCGCTATATAGAAGGAACGTGCCCGATCTGCGGGTACGAGAGCGCACGCGGCGACCAGTGCGACAACTGCGGCAACCAGCTCGATCCCGCGGACCTGATCAACCCGCGGTCCAAGATCAACGGGGAGACGCCGCAGTTCGTCGAGACCGAGCAGTACTTTCTCGACCTGCCGGCGTTCGCGGACACGCTCGGCGAGTGGCTGAAGAGCCGGCAGAACTGGCGCCCCAATGTGCAACGCTTCGCCCTTAATCTGCTGGACGATCTCAAGCCCCGGGCGATCACGCGCGATCTCGACTGGGGCGTACCGGTGCCGCTCGAGGGATGGCGTGACCGTCCCGACAAGAAGATCTACGTGTGGTTCGACGCAGTGATCGGGTACCTGTCCGCGTCCATCGAATGGGCGAGGCGCTCCGGCGACCCTGACGCGTGGCGCGCGTTCTGGCAGGACCCGGAGGCGCAGGGCTACTACTTCATGGGCAAGGACAACATCGTCTTCCATGCCGAGATCTGGCCGGCGATGCTGTTCGGCTACTCCGGGCAGGGCGACCACGG
>JBPYES010000242.1:0-5286 GCA_051984825.1 Jatrophihabitantaceae bacterium | reverse complement strand
TCCCGCACGGCCGGCCGTTGCTGCGCCTGGACACCGGCGCAATCGCGCGTCGCGTCGAGACGTTGCCCGACGTGGCGGCGGCAAGCGTGCACGTGAGCTACCCGTCCACGGTGGTGATCACGGTGACCGAGCGGGTCGCGGTCGGGTACCTCGTCGCCAACGGCAGAGTGGTCCTCGTCGACAAGAGCGGCAAGCAGTTCCGCACCGTCTCGGCCGCGCCGGCGCGGCTGCCACGCTTCGACATCCCCGCCGGAGCTACGGCCACCGGCCACGCGGTGGCCACCGTTGCCGGGGCACTCACCGCGCCGGTGCTGCACAAACTGTCGTCGATCAGCGCGAGCGATCCCTCGGCGATCACGTTGCAGCTACGCGACGGGCGCAGCGTCGAGTGGGGGAGCGCCGATCGCAGCGCCGACAAAGCGCAGGTCCTGCCGGCGCTGCTCGCCCGTCCCGGCACGGATTTCGACGTCAGCAACCCGGACCTCGTCGTCGCCCGATAACGGACCTTGATCAAGCCCCGAAGAAAAGTGATCGTTTTCGGCCCGCCGCGCGGCGCGCCTGCTTGAATGCAGCCCGTCCTTAACTACCGTCACGTCCAGTGCGCAGGTTGACATAACGTTAACGTTCTACTTGAGGGTGAGAGTTTGCCACACCGACGGAAGTGGGGAGCCATGACAGTGCCAGATCGCCAGCTCCAACCACTGCGCCCCAGTTGTGTTGCCGGGTTCGGAGGTGGCTCATGACACCACCGCACAACTACCTCGCAGTGATCAAGGTCGTCGGTGTCGGCGGCGGCGGCGTCAACGCCGTGAACCGCATGATCGAAGTCGGCCTCAAGGGCGTCGAGTTCATCGCGGTCAATACCGACGCGCAGGCGCTGCTGATGAGCGACGCCGACGTCAAGCTGGACGTGGGTCGCGAACTCACCCGTGGTTTGGGTGCCGGCGCGAACCCCGAGGTTGGCCGCAAGGCAGCCGAGGATCACAAGGACGAGATCGAGGAGGTGATCAAGGGCGCCGACATGGTGTTCGTCACCGCCGGGGAAGGGGGTGGCACCGGCACCGGCGGCGCTCCGGTCATCGCGAGCATCGCGCGCAAGCTCGGCGCGCTGACGATCGGTGTCGTCACCCGGCCGTTCTCCTTCGAGGGCAAGCGCCGCGCTGCGCAGGCCGAGGAGGGAATCGAGACGCTGCGCTCCGAGTGCGACACGCTGATCGTCATCCCGAACGACCGGCTGCTGCAGATCTCCGACCACAACGTCAGCGTCATGGACGCGTTCCGCAGCGCCGATCAAGTGCTGCTGTCCGGTGTGCAGGGCATTACCGACCTGATCACCACGCCGGGGCTGATCAACCTCGACTTCGCCGACGTCAAGAGCGTGATGAGCGGTGCCGGTTCGGCGCTGATGGGCATCGGTTCGGCCCGCGGTGACGGCCGCGCGCGAAGCGCCGCCGAGGTCGCGATCGCTAGCCCGCTGCTCGAGGCCAGCATGGAGGGAGCACACGGGGTGCTGCTGTCGATCTACGGCGGCTCCGACCTCGGCCTGTTCGAGATCCATGAGGCGGCATCGCTTGTCGCCGAGGCGGCGCACCCTGAGGCGAACATCATCTTCGGTGCGGACATCGACGACACACTCGGCGACGAGGTGAAGGTGACGGTCATTGCCGCCGGCTTCGACAGCGGGCAGCTGCCGTACAAGAAGGTCGAGGTGCGTCGCGACGAGGCCCAGCCGGATGGTGCTCCGCAACGTGAGGCCCCGCCCCGCTGGCGGCTGCCCTCGTCGGGAATCCGGCGCACACCGGTGAACCTCGACGACGAGCTCGACGTCCCGGACTTCCTCAAGTCGTGAGCGGGCGAACGCGCCGCGCCACCGCGGCTCACAGCGGGCGGTTTCCGTGCACGTGCTGCCCGCGAGCGTCGACCAACCGGTGAGCGCACCACTCGACCCCGAACGGCGGGCCGAGTTGGTCGCCCGGCTGGGGGCTGTTCGTGTGCGGCTCACCGACGCGTGTGCCGACGTGGGACGCGATCCGCACGACGTAACGATCGTGGCCGTCACCAAGACGTTCCCGGCGATAGACATCGCGGGCTTGGCGAGCATCGGGGTGACCGACATCGGGGAGAACAAGGACCAGGAGGCACGCGCCAAGATCGCCGAGTTGGCGGCATCGAGGTGGGAGCTGCCACCGCTGCGCTGGCACTTCGTCGGCCGGCTGCAGACGAACAAGTGCCGGTCGGTGGCCCGCTACGCCGATGTCGTGCACTCCGTCGATCGCGTCGAGGTGGCATCGGCGCTTGCAGCCGGCGCGCAGCGAGCCGAGCGTCAGCTTTCGGTGTTCGCCCAGGTAAGTCTGGACGAAGCCCCGGTTCGCGGCGGCGTCGTGCCCGGCCGGCTCGGCGAACTCGCTGACCACATTGCGGCGCAGGAGTCGTTGTCGCTGATCGGGGTTATGGCGATCGCGCCGCTGGACGCAGACGCCGACGCGGCGTTCGACCGGCTCGCCGCCATTTCCGCCCGGCTGCAGAATGACCATCCTGCGGCGAGCGCCATCTCGGCCGGGATGAGCGAGGACCTGGAAGCGGCTGTACGGCACGGTGCGACACACGTAAGGGTCGGATCGGCGTTGCTCGGCCGCCGAACGACCAACATCGGCTAGCGTCGCGCAAAGACACTCGTAGTGGAGGACGACATGCCCGGAGCGATGCGCAAGATGGGCGTCTACTTAGGCCTCGTCGAGGCAGACGACGACGCTCTCGCCGACGCGTCCTACGACCGCGGCAACGGTCACGCCGAGTACACCGAAACCCGCTACTCGCGTGGCGGCGACGGCGCCAATCTGGTGCCTCGCGACTACCAGCCGGATGACGATGGGTACGCGGTTGAATACACCGATCCCGAGTACCCGCCCTCCCGGATCACCACGCTGCATCCGCGCAACTACAACGAGGCGCGCACGATCGGCGAAGCCTTCCGCACCGGCACACCGGTGATCATGAACCTGTCCGAAATGGAAGACGCCGACGCCAAGCGGCTGGTCGACTTCGCGGCCGGCCTGACCTTCGGGCTGCATGGGCGGCTCGAGCGAGTCACCGCCAAGGTGTTTCTGCTCAGCCCGCACAACGTGACCGTTACCGCGCAGGACAAGGCCCGCATCGCCGAAGGCGGCTTCTTCAACCAGTCCTGAACTACGCGCCCATCTCCGTATCGAGCGCTGAGCGCCGGGTGTTAGCGTGCCTGCTCGTACTGGCACCATGGAGACTGGCAGGTTGCGGCACGTGCACGTATGGCACGCCTACTTGAGTGGAGAGCGATCCGATGACGCTGTTCTGGAGTGTCGTCGCTCTCGTGCTGTACATCTATTTCCTGCTGATCGTCGCCCGCGTCGTCGTCGAGATCACGCGCCAGTTCGCGCGATCGTGGCGGCCGGCCGGGGTGGCAGCGGTGGGGTTGGAAGTTGTCTACAGCAGCACCGATCCACCGGTGAAACTCTTCAGGCGCCTGATCCCGCCGCTGAGGATTGGCCCGGTAAGTCTGGACCTGAGTGTCTGGATTCTGCTCATCGCTATCCTTGCTCTGCGGTGGCTAGCCCTCTCGCTCGCTTGATCATGAGCGCAGCGGGTTGCGACCGCACCGCACCACCTGCATCATCCGCACCGAGCAATAGAGTCGAAGCCGCCCGGCTTCGTCGTAGATCACGAGGTGACCCGCATGCCACTCACGCCCGCCGAAGTCCACAACGTGGCCTTCAAGAAGCCTCCGATTGGCAAGCGTGGCTACGACGAGGAGGAGGTTGACGCCTTCCTCGACATCGTCGAGGTGGAGTTGGCTCGCCTCATCGAGGAGAACAACGATCTGCGCGGCCGGCCTGGTTCTGCCAGCTCGAACGGCGGCGTCAGCATGGCCGAGGTCGGCGCGGCGCGGGAGGAGAACAGCCGCCTGCAGGCCCGGATCGGCGAGCTGGAGAAGGCACTGTCGCAGGGCAAGGACGGCACCGCCCAGCAGCTCGCCCACGTGCAGCAGCAGCTCGGGCACTCCGAACAGCAGGCGGCGCAGCTTCGCCAGCAACTGCACCAGGCGCAGCTCGCCGCTCAGCAGGCGCAGCAACAGGCTCAGCAGGCAGCAGCAGCGCAGCAGCGCTCCGGTGGTGGCGGGATCACCGACGAGCACCATGCGCAGGCTGTGCAGATGCTGGCACTTGCGCAGCAGACGGCCGATCAGCACCTCGCCCAGTCCAAGTCCGAGGCGGAGCGGCTGCTCGCCGAGTCACAGGCGAACGCGCACGCCGCACTCGGTACAGCGCAGGCACAGGCGGACAAGATGCTCGCCGACGCGAAAGCACGCGGCGAGCAGATGGAGCGCGAGAGTTCAGCTAAGGCTGCGCAGTCGGTGCACGACGCCGAACAGCGCGTGTCCGCGCTGACGGCACAACTCGACCAGCGAAAGTCCGCATTGGAGCGACGGGTTGACGAGTTGCGCACCTTCGAGCGCGAGTACCGCACCCGGCTGAAGAGCTACCTCGAATCGCAGCTGCGTGACCTCGACTCGAGTGGACGCGCTGAGCCGGCGCCCGCGGAGGGTCAGCGCGCAGCCAGCTGATCGCTCGCGACCCGGAAACGGGCGCGCCGTGCTGGTTGCCTTGGTGCTCGTGGCAGCCCTGGCCTGCCTCTGTGTCGGTCTGCTGGTGTCGAGCACTCCGTGGCTCGCCGCGTCCGTGGTGGCAAGCGTCCTCGCCGGACTGCTGATCTACCGTCACCAGGCCGCCTTGCGCACCGCCGGTGGGCCGCAATCGGCGCAGTCCGCACCTGGCGTCGATGATCGCGACGTGTGGGTGATCGACGGGCGGCCGCGCTACCACCGGCGCGCGTGCGAAATCATCGACGGGCAGAACGCGCAAGCCGTACCGCTCACTCAGGCGAGCGAGGACGGATTCATCCCCTGCTCGCTCTGCCAGCCGAACTCCTGAGCGCCGGGCGGTCAGCGCACTCGTCTCAGCCAGACGTGCAGGCCGAGATCGTCCTCAACTGTGCTGTAGGTGCCCTGCGCGTCGGCCGGTGCACCCTCGTGCAGCGCCACAGCGAGCACCTCATCGGCGACCTGCGTGGCGTGCGCGCGCAGCGCCTCGGCCGGTTCAGGTGAACCGCCGACCCGCCACCACACTTCGATCCGGTCGGTGACGTCCAGCCCGGCGCTCTTGCGTGCCTCCTGTATGACGCGCACCACGTCGCGGGCGAGGCCGGCGAGGCGCAGTTCGTGGGTGAGCTCCAGGTCCAGTGCAACGGTCTCGG
>JBPYES010000241.1:0-4587 GCA_051984825.1 Jatrophihabitantaceae bacterium | reverse complement strand
TCGCCGCCGTCTGCTGGGGCTTGGCGGTCTGGCAGATGAGCGGTATGGACATGGGCACCGCAACCCAGCTCGGGTCGTTCGGCTTCTTCGCCGCAGCGTGGATGTCGATGATGGCGGCGATGATGCTCCCGGGCGCAGCCCCTGCTGCGGTGCGACATTCTCGCGCGGCCCGGGTAGGTACCGTGCCCGTGTTCGTCGCTTCCTACCTTGCCGTGTGGGCAGTTGCTGGCCTCGCTGTCTATGCCGCCTATCGGCCGCATGGGCTCACCGCGGCTGGTGTGCTCGTGATCGCCGCCGGGTGCTACGAGGTCACTCCGGTCAAGCGGTACTTCCGGCAGCGCTGTCTGGAGAGCGCCCGCTCCGGTGTGGGGTTCGGGGTGTGCTGCGTCGGCTCGAGCATCGGCTTGATGGTGGTGTGGCTGGCCCTGGGTGTCATGAGCCTTGCCTGGATGTCGGTGATCGCCGTCGTCGTCCTCGTGCAGAAGCTGCTACCGCCGAAGCTCGCTGTCGATGTGCCACTGGCGCTGGCAATCGTGGGACTCGGCATTTGGATCATCGTCAGTGGCACGCAGCCACTGTGAAGGAGAGAGAGCCATGATCGACCACAAGATCGGAACTCGCGAGGAGTGGCTTGCGGCCCGGGTGCAGCTGCTCGACGCCGAGAAGGCCCTAACCCGGCGCAGCGACGAACTGGCCCGGCAGCGCCGGGAGCTCCCATGGGTTCGCGTCGACAAGGAGTACCGCCTCGACACGGACGAGGGCAGCGCCTCGCTTGCCGACCTGTTCCGCGGGCGCTCGCAACTGCTCGTCTACCACTTCATGTTCGGTCCCGAGTACACCGGCGGCTGCCCGTCGTGCTCGTCGATCGCCGACGGCTTCAACGGGTTCGCCGTCCACCTGGCCAACCACGACGTGATGCTCTGGGCCGTCTCGCGGGCACCGTTGCCGAAGCTCTCCGCGTACAAGGAGCGGATGGGCTGGACTTTCCCGTGGGCGTCATCGCACAGCAGCGACTTCAACACCGACTTCCAGGTCGCATCGAGCGAGGCCCAGCAGCAGTCGGGAGTCGGCGAGTACAACTACCGCACGCTCGACCTGAAGGCGTTCGCCGGAGCCGGTGACCAGCCGGGGTTCTCCGAATGGGCCGCCACGACCGGCACCGACTGGGCGACCTACGCGCAGGAGGCGCCCGGGATGAGCGCGTTCGTCCTTGACGACGGCATCGTCTATCACACCTACTCGGCGTATGCGCGCGGGCTCGACGGTCTGTGGGGGATGTACCAGTGGCTCGACCGCGCACCGCGCGGCCGCAACGAGGAGCCCGTTCCCGGTGAGCCGCTCAATTGGTTCCGACGCCACGACGAGTACGAGTCGCGCTGAGCGTCGCCGTCATTTCCTCGCGCTCAGGCAGCGCAGGGTGGCACGAACACGGCGGGCCCACAGCTGCCGGCGGGCATAGCGCGCCTGCTGGACAGCCTGCTCGGCGCGCATTTCCCGGACACGGTCCGCGGCGATCGCGTAGAGCAGCTCGGGGTAGGCATTGCGGTTCTCGTACATGGCTAGCTCCTGGGACTGGACGTTGGCTACGGATGGCAACAGTCATGGCCGGTGCGCGCCGATCGCGCGCAGCCCGGCATCGGCGAACTTGATCATCCAGGCGAAGCTCTCATCGGGATCGTTGCTCCACTGGAAGGCATCGGCTGCCTGCAACACCGCGAACCCGTGCAGGATGCAGCGCAGGCTGCGGATCGCATGGTCGAGATCGTCCGGCTCGATGCCGTAGCCGGAGAGCACCGCGCGGATCGAGTTGATCACCCGCAGACCTGAGACGAACAGCGGGTCGTCCTCGCCCTGGAACTCGGCTCCGATTGTCGCGCTGTATCGGCCCGGATGCCTCTCGACGTAGCCGCGCAGCGTCGCGAACAGCGCGCTGAGGGCGTCGAGCCCGGCTCTGCCCTGAAGGGCGTCGCGGGCGGCATCGCCGAACTCGGTCATGGCAAGGGTCGCGATGCGGTGCTGCAGGTCGGCGAGGCTGTCGACGTGCTTGTACAGCGCCGGCGGCTTCACGCCGAGCCGGTCAGCCAGCACGGCCAGCGTCAGGGCGTGGAAACCGATCTCGTCGGCCAGGGTCGCGCCTGCAGCGACGACTTGGTCCGTGCTCAGCCCTGCTCTGGGCACGCCGCCTCCTCGGTGACTCTCGCACTTGCAAGTTACGAATGATAGCTCTAAGGTTATTGCTCGTAACTTCGCTCGTCAAGGCTCAAGGGAGGGCCGGAGTGCTGGAGACGCGGGAGCTCGAGGCGTTCCTGGCGGTGGCCGAGGAGCTCCACTTCGGGCGCGCGGCACAGCGGTTGCGGCTGTCCACGTCTCGGGTGAGCAATCTCGTCCGGGCCATGGAGCGCCGCGTGGGCATCCCCCTGTTCGAGCGCACCAGCCGCGTCGTGACGCTGACGCCGCAAGGCGCGCAGCTGTTCGCCGAGTTGCGCGCTGCGCATATCCACATCGAGCAGGCGGTGCGCGACGTGCGCTGGTCCGCCGGGATCGAGGGCCGGGTGTTGCGCGTGGGCTTCGCCACCACGCTGCCGGAGCAGTTGCGCGGCGTAACGGTGGCGGCGTTCGAGCGGCGCTATCCGGACTGCCGCGCCGTCGCGTCCGGGTTGCCGACCACCGACCTGTTCGGCTGGCTGGGCCGCGACTGGCCGGTGGACGTGTTCGTGACCTGGATGCCGGCGGCATACGCCCCGGTACAGCCACGCCTGAACATCGGCCCGGTGATCCATCTCGTACCGCGCGCGATCATGTTGCCCGCCGGCCACCCGTTGACCGACCGCGGCACCGTCGACATCGAGGAACTGCCCGCCTTCGAGGTCATCTACCCGCAACTGCCCGATTGGTTTCGCGAGCTCTGGGTGCCGCCTACGACGCCGAGCGGCCGGCCGCTGCGGCGGCGTCACGTCGCCGCCCGCTACATCGAGGACGTGCTTCGGCTGGTTGCGCAGAGCGGGCTGCCGCACCTGACGTACGCGTCGCTCTTGTCGGCCTACCAGCGGCCGGGTGTGGTTCTGGCGCCACTGACCGGCCTGCCGCCCATGCCGGTTCGCACGGTGTGGCCCGACGGGCCCAACGGGTGGTACGCCCGCGCGTTCGCCGAACTGGCGCCCGGCGCATACGCGAAAGCGGCGGGCCGATCGTTTCGCGTCACATAACGCTTCTCGCCCGCTTCGGCGTTGATCGACGGGCCGAGGCACGCGAGCGTAACGGCATGACGGACATCGAACGCTTCGAGGTGAACGTTTCGCACGCCGCGCTAAATGACCTTGCCGAGCGGCTGACGCGGGTGCGCTGGACTGATCCCGCACCGGGCGACGGCTACGGCGTCGAGCTGGCCGAGGTCCAGGATTTGGTGCGTTACTGGCGCGACGGCTATGACTGGACTGCCTGGGAGGCGCGCCTCAACGGGTACCCGCAGTTCACCACGGTCATCGACGGCCAACCCATCCACTTCCTGCACGTGCGCTCACCCGAACACGACGCGCTGCCGCTGATTCTCACGCACGGCTGGCCCGGCTCGGTCGTCGAATTCCTCGACATCATCGATCCGCTGACCAATCCAGCCGCGCACGGCGGCGATCCGGGAGACGCCTTCCACCTGGTGATCCCGTCGCTTCCCGGCTTCGCATTTTCCGGCCGCGCTGTCGGGGCGGACTGGGGCACTGCCCGGACCGCCAAGGCATGGGCCACGCTGATGGACCGGCTTGGATACGACCGGTACGGCGCCGCCGGCAACGACGCCGGCTCGCTCGTGTCGCCGGAGTTGGCCCGCATCGACCCGGATCATGTCGTGGGCGTCCACGTCGCGCAGATCTACTCCTTCCCCTCCGGCGACCCCGCCGAATTCGAAGGCATGTCCGCCGAGGACATGGCCGCGCTGCAGAGACTGCAGTGGTTCATGGACACGAAATTCTCGTTCAGCCAATTGCACTCCCAGCAACCGCAAACCCTGGCGCACGCGTTGGCCGACTCGCCCGTCGGGCTGCTCGGCTGGAACGTGCAGTTGATGGAACCCGGCGCGATGGGCGATGGCGACCTCGACGCCGACTTCATCCTGACCAACGTCGCCATCTACTGGTTCACCAACACCGGCGGCTCATCCATCCGCTTCTACTACGAGGACGCGCACGCATCCCGAACGGACACGAAGCCGAGCAACGTCCCCGTCGGCGTGGCCGGGTTTGCCGGCGACTACCCGGGCATCCGCCGATTCGCCGAGCGCGACGGACACAACATCGTCCAGTGGAACGTCTACGACGCACCCGGCGGGCACTACGCTGCGCACCTGCAACCGGAGGTCGTGACCAAGGACATCCGTGGCTTCTATCGTCAACTGCGCTAGCAGCGACCCCCTAGGTAGGAAGGTGCCATGCAGATTGCCAGCGGGCTGTACCGGGTCGGCTCCGACGTCGTCAACAGCTACCTGATCGTCGACAAGGACGGCGTCACGGTCATCGACGCCGGGCTGCCGAAGTACTGGAAGCTCCTCGAGAACGAGCTCGCCGCGATTGGCAAGAGCCTCGACGACGTGCGGGC